>NZ_JBJPHS010000005.1:93096-153176 GCF_052939495.1 Phormidesmis sp. 146-12
GTGCTAGGAAGCAGAAAGATCTAAGAAGTGATTCTTGGAATCGCCGTGGCTTTAGCCCGGTGAGGATGTCAATCCGAGCAGTTGGCACATGGGGAATGCGGAGGTTTAAATTGACATCAATTTGATGCAGTTCTTTCGCTTCGATGTGGAGAGCTTCTGCCCCCAAGCTGCCAATTCTGGGGGACTATAAGACAAGATTTCTGGTTCAAAGTCCCTTATTAGCGAAAGATTTAGGGGAGCATTCGAGGAATCAAGCGATCGGTCACCCCTTACTCCTCACCCCTTCACAAGAACGCCATTCAAAAAGATCTCAGCCAACCCTTCTGCCATTTCTTGCATCTCAGCCGGAGAGCTATCGGGGCCCATGATCGTGTCTTGGCTAAATCCGGCGACCGCAAACATCCCCAAAAACACTCGTGCAACTAATTTTGGATTCATTGGACGGTAAATGCCTTGATCCATCGCAGTCTGAAAAAACGCTTCGGCAACATCGGTCATTTTCTCGATCACCTCAATCTGAATGCGATCGCGCAAATCGGGATGAAACTGCGCCTCCATAAAGCAAACCTTGAGCATGTCAGCATTTTTGTGCAGGTTGAGCATTCGTCGCCGCATCACTTGAGCCACCGCTTTGTAGCTGCCCATCTCGCTCAACTCGGTCAGCAGGTCAGTGAGAATGTCAATCCATCCCTGCGTCGCCACCTCGACCAAAATCGCTTTTTTGTTGCTAAAGTGCCGAAACAGCGTTCCTTCTGCTACGCCTGCGTGTTCGGCCAAATCGCGAGTGGTGGTGCCATCGTAGCCATGTTTGGCAAACAACTTTAACGCTGATTTGAGAATGCGGGTGCGGGTTTCGGTTTCGGGTTGAGAGACTCGATTGATCAGTGGCATAGATAATAGGCAGACGCGATCGCAAATAGAACGTCTGTGGGTCTATTTTCCAGGGTAAATCCGACGATCGAGCGCAGCGTTATGTAGTTTACAGATTTTAAACGCTTCTAAGATTCTCAGAATCGAGGATTTAATCACCCGTAATTTTGGCTGGTCGTTCAAACCGCGCCTATCAAAATAAAGTCTGCCTTCACCGACTAGGAGGGCATTTTAACCCGTGAAGTCAAGTTCTCAGAGCCGCCGAAGACACTTGCGAAGCGAACTGCATTCGCTGGATTGGTTGAACTATGATCCTAAGATCTGCTGTATTGAGAAAGGACGGACAGCGGATAGCCAAATCTCTGACGGCAGACCGTGGTGAGAAACTCAACTTCTTGACGGGCACTTTGTAATAAATGAGTCGGCAAGGTAGGCGCTAGACGGCGATGTACTTCGACCGCTTCATCTAGCAGATCCACCACTTCTTCGAGCGTGGCATCTCGGAACTGCTCAATTTGGGCGGGGAAAGTGGATTGTCCCCAGTCAAAGTCTTCTTGTGCCAAGGCTTCTAGTTCTTGAAACTCTGCTGACATAACTGACCACCCGCAACAAAAGGCAACGTTAACTGTAGGGTTTAGTATCGGTGGCAGGAGGACACCCTAGCATCTTCCAATCGGCTCACCCAATAACCCTCCTTAAGTTACCCCTTTATTGGTAAATTCTGTCACAGGGTTACACCCCTACCGCCGTCGCCACCAAATAAAACCAGCACTCCCCAATCCCAATAATGGAACGGCTGCCAAAGCGATGAATCCCAACACGTTTGCCTGCTCGATAGTCAAGACAATGCGGCGATTTTTGACATCTTTAGGACGAATCGATAAAGGTTGCTCATCTTGTTGACTAAGCCAGCGCACCGAGTTGAGGAAGACATCACCATTGAGTTGTTGTCCAAATAGGCTGTCGTTGACAAAGCTGGAGTTGCCAAAAACGACGAGTCGAGCCTGAGCGCGTGAAGCAGTTGAGGACACCGATCGAGTAAAGGCGGCTCCCAGGGCAAGTGGGCCGGGTCGATCGCCACCATTCAATTTGGGGGGTTGTTCTTTGAGGTCACTTTCTGCCCAGCTTTTGGGGTCGGTTAACAGTAAGGGAGTGGCTTGTACGCCGGAGACGGTTGTGATTTCTAAAGGACGCGCCAGGGGATAGAGTGAAATACCGTTGTGAAAATCTTGAGTGATCGGGTGAGTGCCATACTGATCGACGACCATGCCCGTCACGCCCCAGCCTTTGACCTGACGATCGGAGCCATTGATTGCCACGCGATCGTCCAGCTTTACGCCCCACTGATTGAGCAAACTTTCCAATCCAGATTTGTTTTTAGGATCGACCATGACCAGCAGATTGCCGCCTTGATTGAGGTAAGTTTCGATCGCGCTTACTTCAGGATCTAACAAGGCACGAGTCGGGCCAGCCATCACCACAACGGTTGCATCAGCAGGCACTTTACCCGCCTGAGCCAGATTGAGCGGAGTGCTAAAAAAGTTCTTGTCTTCGAGCGCCTTCACCCCTTGAGAAATACCGCCTTCTCCAGTGAGCGATCGTTCTCCATGTCCCTGGATAAAGTAAACCTTGGCGCGGCGATCGCTGGTAATTTGCACAATGCCGCTCGTCAGCTTGCTTTCTGAGAGACGAAGTTGAGAATTGACGTTTTGCAGAAATTGTCTGCGTTGGGTGGGCTGAAGCTCCAGATACACATCGCGGTTTTCGCCTGAATTTTTGATGCCAAAGGTTTCGGCTAATCCGGGGTTGGCTTCTGGATCGACGTAAGCAAAACTAAACTGAGGATTTTTGCGCTGATAGTTTTCTAACAAATCGCGGTCTTGAGGATTTTGCTGATTGTCAAACACATAGACTTTGATGCCCTGTTTGAGATCCTTTAGAACCTGCTGTGTTTCGGGGGCGAGGGTGAAGAGTTTTGATTCGGTCAGGTCGATGCGGGTGGAGTGGCGCACTGCGAGAAAATTGGTCAGCCCCAAAATCAAGAGAATGGCGATCGACCCCACCAGCGCGTTTGTGCCAGATTGGGTCGATCGACGGCTCCAAAATTTTGGCTGAAACGAGTCTTCGAGTCGTCCTAATAAAATCAGCCACAGCCCAGCGATCGCGACTCCCCCAATCACCAGCCCCAACGGAATCGCGCCCCAGGTGCCTGAGACGATTCCCGCAGAAATGCCCATCACGGTGAGAAACAGACCGAGCCAAAACAAGTATTTGAGAGGCTTGAGGCGCTTGATGGTTTTCATAAAAGGGGCTTCTTAAAAGTCAGGAACGCTGAAATCGTAGGGCATCGATCGACTGTGCAGTCAGAAAAACGCCCAATAAAGTGTAGCTGGCAAACAAGACTAAACTACTCGTATCGACAATGCCCTGGATCAAATTGGTGTAATGCTTCAATAATGACAAATGCAATAGCGCATCCCCAAAAGCGCCACCCAAACTTTTAGCCGCGACATCAACAATCCAGAGCGACAACACCAACGCAAACGTGAATATCGCCGCGAGAATTGTACTATCTGTAAGCGAAGAAATAAACATTCCCAATGACAGCACTGCGGCAGCTAATAAGATCAAGCCAGCATGACCCAACAGCAACACACTAAATTGAACGGGAGGATTGACACTACTGAGTGCGATCGCTTCATACAATAGCAACGGCAGCGACATCGTAATAAAGAACGTCAACACGCCCAACAATTTACCAACTGCAACGGCCCAATTTGTAATGGGTGAAGTGGCCAATAACTCTAACGTGCCACGCTTACGTTCTTCGGCGTACAATCCCATTGACAACAGCGGCAACACAAACAGCGACAGCGACCCCATCAGACCGAGGAATGCTCGAATGAATTCATAAGGCGCATCCACAGCCGGAAGCTGAAACCCTGACTGAGCCTGCAAATCATAGGCGGCCGTTTGTTGAATAATGCCGTCCAGCGTCGCAGTAAACAGAATGCCAGCTAACAGCCAAAAAATGGCCGCGATCGCGTAAGCCAGCGGAGACGCAAAATAGCTCTGCAACTCACGGCGATAAATGGCCAAAAAATTGTAGGCGATCGTATTCATGCGTCTGTTTCCTCGGATTCGGGCTGATCTAACGGCTTTTCTTCGGTGGTTAGCTGCAAAAATACGGTTTCTAAACTGGCTTGCACTCGCCGCATTTCATAGAGTCCGAGATGATGACCGACCAGGGCCGCCGCCAAATCTCGCCCCAATTCTGTTTCTGAATCAGACACCACTTTGACTTTGAGACGGGTGCTTAACGTCCCGATCGTTTCCACAGACTTGACTCCAACCACCGATTGTAGACAGCGCTGCACGTCCGCCCAGTCGCCTTCAACCTCTAGCTCATAGCCCGATCGCCCCATCAGTTGTGTCATCAGATTTTCGGGCGTGTTGGTGGCGACGACCTGCCCCCGATTGATAATGGCAACCCGGCTACAGGTCATACTAACTTCGGGCAAAATGTGGGTCGATAAAATGACCGTGTGATCGCCTGCCAAATTTTTGATCAGATTGCGAACTTCAATAATCTGTCGGGGATCAAGTCCGACCGTCGGCTCGTCCAAAATAATCACTGGGGGATCATGAACGATCGCTTGAGCAATGCCGACCCGTTGCCGAAATCCCTTAGACAGCTTGCGAATGATCGTCTTGCGCTTTTCGAGCAGGGTGCAGCGTTCGAGAGCCGACTGGATGCGAGTGGGGCGATCGCCCGCGTTAACTCCTTTGATCTGCGCCACAAAATTCAGGTAGCCTTCGACCGTCATATCCGGGTACAGAGGCGGCGTTTCGGGCAAATATCCAATCCGCTGCCGGACGGCCATCGAGTCTTCGTGAACCTCAAATCCCGCAACTTTCGCCGTTCCTTGAGTCGCCGGAAGATAGCCCGACAAAATTCTCATCGTCGTCGTTTTTCCGGCTCCATTGGGCCCTAAAAAGCCCAAAATTTCTCCTGGCTCCACTGAGAACGTGACATCGGCGATCGCAGGCGTTGATCCGTAGAGTTTGCTGAGATGTTCGACTTCGATCATAGAAAAGCGGGGGCTGAATGGTTCAATTTAACGCTCAGAAATGACGATCGTGTGACCAATCGTTGAAAATCTTTTCATTGATCCGATGCAGCCTGTCAGGATATCAGAATATTGGGATCAGGGCTAGCCTTCCCAAAAATCTACCTTCTGGCTGCTTTGACCAATGCCTGAAACAGCTTCAAATGGGCGGGATCTTGGGCGGACATTTCGGGATGCCACTGGAGTCCGATCGCCCAGGGATGATACTGATGCTCCAAGGCTTCGACGAGTCCATCAGACGCTTGGGCCGCCAGTCGCCAATCGGCTGAAAAGGTGCGAACCGCTTGATGATGCCAGGTGACGATCGACACAGTTTCAGCGCCCAAAATCTGAGCCAATCGACTGTTAGGAAAAACCTGCACTTCATGCTGAGTGGGGCGACGGGGATGATCGAGCCGATGAGCAATCGCGTCTCCATAAACGTCGGGTACATGTGGCACCAGATCGCCGCCCGTTGCCACATTTAGCACCTGCATTCCGCGACAAATTCCCAAAATTGGGATCTGGGTGGTCAGGGCGACTTTTGCCAGCGCCAACTCAAATTCATCGCGATCGGGATCGACGGCGTAAATCGTCGGATGCGCCTCGCCGCCATAGAGAGCAGGATTGATATCACCGCCCCCTGTAAAAATCAGTCCATCCAAAATGTTGAGAATCTGGTCAGGCTGATTGGGCGGCAACAAAATGGGCGATCCGCCTGCCAGTTGCACCGCATCGACATAAGTTCCGGGTAGGCACAGTTCTCCGGCTTCGTTGCGGCTATGGGTGGTGATTCCGATGATGGGCGACGGTGACATTTTGGAGGGATGAGGGAGAACTTTGATGATCTGTTCCCCGTTGGGGGGTAATCCGCTGCGCGAGGAGGCGTGAGGGGTTAGCTGGAGGCGCTGGTGTAGAAGCGGAGAGCAAAGCGCCAGAAGAATGAGGCGGCGATGAATAGGGCAGTGGCTAAAAGGGCGGCGGCGATCGTCCAGCCGATTTGGACTCTTCCTAACATGGCTTCGGCGGGAAGTGTGGTCAAGAACGCTACAGGAACTAGAAAGGTAAAGAAAAATCGATAGGCAACGGGATAGGCCGCCATTGGAAACCGTCCCGCTTCTAGCAATCCTCGCAGCACTTCTGTCACATTATAAATTTTGACAAACCAAATGCTCGTTGCACCCAACATAAACCACAAACTGTATAAAATCGTTAATCCGAACGCCAATGGTATCAGACTCGTTAAGTAAGCAGAAAGACTCACCCCTAATTGATTACCTGCGTAGAAAACGACGATCGCTCCAAAAATCAGATCGGGCAATCCCCAGGGTGAAATCGTATGAGCCGATAACCAAAACTGTGAGCTAACGGGTTTGAGCAGGACAAAATCCAGCGTTCCCTGTTGTACATGCTTGACGATGCGATTTAAGTTAGGAGCCAAAAACGTCCCCGAAAAGCCTTCTAGCATGGTGAAGATTCCCAGCACAATCAGCGCTTCTTCCCATCGCCACCCCTGAAATGTGTAGCCCGTCCGATAAAACAAAAACAGCCCAAACAAACTACCTGCCAACCCACCCAAGCTAGTGAGGGAAGCGATCGCAAAGTTGGCCCGATACTCTAACTCAGCGGCGATCGCCGTACTCCAAAACAATCTCAACAACCTAAAATATCTTTTCATTTTTCATCCCTCTCGCATGTCGTACAGAAGACCGAAGACAAAAGACCGAAGACCGAAGACTAAAAACGCGACTCCATCCCTCATCCCTCATCCCTCATCCCTCATCCCTCATCCCTCATCCCTCCCTACGCTCCCATTCCCGAATACTGCTTCAAGCCTTTGCGCCACAGCCAGCGATTGAGGGCGAAAAATCCCAGTCCCCAGGCCAACATGACGAGAAATCCTTGCAGCAAATTAGTGGGCAATCCGACGAGGATACTAGCGGGAAAATTGATCAAATAGGGGAACGGCGTAAAGAGCGCGATCGTTCTAATTTCGGGTGGAAACACCTCTAATGGAGCCACCACACCAGAGAGAAATAGATAGAACAAAAACCAGAATTCTTGTAATGCACTGGCTCGTTCTGTCCAAAAGGAAAGCATGGCGATCGTATACTGCATGATGAATTGTAGTGCAAACGCCAATCCAGTCGCTAAAAGGAACCACAAAAAATTAGTTAAACTGGGAATCCAAAATGCTGTGGGATACAGCCAGAAGAATAGCCCGATCAATAGAATTGCGAATGGCACTCGCGCAAACTTTTCTGAAATGTGGGAAATCACATGATAGAAAGCGGGATCGATCGGCTGCATCAAGCGAAACGACAATTTTCCTTCAATCACTTCTCGTTCAAATTCCCAAATTACCCAGACGATCGTCAACTGCCTGACCAAAAAAACAGCCAAAAAATAACGCGCAAAATCAGTCGGTGACAAGCCAAAATTTGTCTGTTGGGCTGCTTGTATCCACACGCCCATGAGTATGATTGGCAACGAGCCAGACAACACCCACAAAATCAATTCTGCTCGATATTCCACCATGTAGTCGTAGTAGACCAGCAGCATGGTTTTGATGACTCTAAATAATCGTTTCATAGTTGTAAACTGGGCTTGTAAATTAACTTTCTAGCATTTGCGCTGCTAACTCTAAAAACTGTTCTGCCCGAAGGATTTGTTCTGCTGCTTGTACTTCGGTCAGTTCTGGGGTTGTATCATAATCACCTTGACGACGAATTTGTTCGGCTGTAATGAGATAGCGGTGAAACTCAACAGGAACTCTTCCAGTATTTGCAAAACGTTGACCAAATGCTGAAATTACCGCAGAGTGTTTAGAAAAAGATAAGTTGTCTCCTTCTAGAAATGCTTCAACAATATAAAACATCGTGTAATAGGCACGAGTCACTGCAAACTCTGGCAAACCTTCCCGATTAAGAACTTTTGCAGCTTCTAAACTTCTCACCTCTTTTTGCAGCAAAGCTTGCTGTTCGGAAGTCATACCGTGACTCCTTCTTGGCGAACGTTTCGGAGGAAGCCACCTTGAGTTTGATCAAAACGATTGCTTCCAACAAAAGTACAGGAAAGTAGAACATTGTGTTGTAAACAAAGCGATGTCACTAGATAACTTGTGCGCTCAATTTCTGATGCAAAATCAACAGGTTCTCTCAGAACAACTAACACATCAATATCTGAATCAGGTAGTGCATCACCTCTGGCTTGAGAACCATAAAGAACGACTCGAATCAAGCGATCGTCATACATTTCATTAAGTTGACAGCGCAACTGCACCAAGATTGGTTGTATTTTCTCATTCATGATAATTGTGCGGTTCCGGCTTGAAAAACCTGACCGATGACTTCTTCGATCAGCGGGTCAGTCACCGTTAGATCAACCACTTCCAGATCCGCTAAAAGCTTTCCTACTAAAGTTGTGAGATGTTCTTGTCGGACTAAAAAACGAGCCGATTGTTTGTCAAATGCTTGCAGATCTGCATAGATAGAAAGCTGATCTTTTGAGTAAGGCCGCGCAAATTCGACACTGACTTCTCGACAGGGCGCAAAGCGATCAACTAACCCTTCAAGACTGCCGTCGTAGATTAATTGTCCTTGATGAATCATCAAAACTCGCTGACACAATGCGGTAATGTCTGCCATATAGTGACTGGTCAGCAAAACGGTGGCTTGATAGCGTTGGTTATAGTCTCGCAAAAACTCTCGAACCGCGACTTGAGCATTCACATCTAATCCCAGGGTTGGCTCATCCAGAAACAGAACTTCGGGCTGGTGCAGTAAGGCGGCCAACAGTTCGGCTTTCATGCGTTCGCCAAGAGACAGTTTGCGAACAGGCTGCGTAAGTTTGCCTTCTAGCGACAGCATTTCTGAAAGTTCGCTCAACCGATGATCAAAGTCGCGATCGCGAATCCCATAAACCGCCGCATTGATCTTGAGTGAATCCATTGCAGGTAGATCCCAGATCAATTGCTGCTTTTGCCCCATGACTAGGGTGACTTTTTTGAGAAAGGGCGATCTTCGCTCAAACGGCGTGTGTCCTGCAACGTTGACGTGACCTTCTGAAGGGTGAATCAATCCCGTTAACATTTTCAGCGTCGTGGTTTTTCCGGCTCCGTTGGCTCCCAAAAATCCGACCATTTCGCCAGCTTCGATCTGAAACGAGACATCCTGAACTGCTTTGATCAATCGATAGTTGCGCTTAAAGAAGTGATTGAAAGTGCCTTTGAGTCCAGATTCTTTAACTGAGACCGGATAAACCTTGCTCAGGTGTTTGACCTCGATGGTAGACATGTTGAAATTTGCGATGCAGGACTATTTCTAGCGTAGATGATTTGAAAATGTTGTGAACTGACAATCTTGGAGGATTTTCCTGGAGCATTTAAGGAGGCACAAGTCGCTAGTTTTTATAAAGTTAATTGTTCATTTCCAAACTTTCTCGTGCCAAAATCAAAATTTGACCTTAAATAGAAGCGAACTCTATTGGAGTTCCTGTTGTTAATAGCTGTGAGGTTAGTATGGTGAATCTTAAGGGCAGAGGAGCAGTGTGGATGCTCTCAGGAATGTTGGGCGTTTTGTTAGCGAGTCCTGGGCGTGCCGAGTCGTCGGTTTCTCTCATTGCACAAGCCATGCCGCCGCAGACCGCGCCTCCTGGAACGATCGACGAATCATCCTATATTCCTGCAAAGATCGAAACTGTTCCACCGAAACCGTCAGACCCAGTTAGCGAAACTGCCCCGCCGCCAGCAGGAACGCCGATCGCTGCTCCCGTCACCGCTCCGCCACAGGCTTCTCAACCGATCGCTCCTGTTCCCAAGATTGAAACCGTCCCGCTACAGGCTTCAGAAACTCCCACCGCCGCCCCGTCCGTTCCCGCAGAAGCCGCCCCTTCACAAGCCCCTTCAGACACATCGCAGCCTCAAGTTACCTCCGTTTCTCAACTGTCAGACGTGCGCCCTACAGACTGGGCCTTTCAAGCGCTGCAATCCTTGGTGGAACGCTACGGATGTATCGCAGGATACCCAGATAAAACCTATCGTGGTAATCGAGCCATGACACGGTATGAATTTGCAGCCGGATTGAATGCGTGTCTCGATCGCGTCAATGAGTTAATCGCTGCATCAACCGCAGATCTCGTCAAAAAAGAAGATTTAGTGACGCTACAAAGACTGCAAGAAGAATTTGCTGGAGAATTGGCAACGCTACGCGGACGAGTTGATGCATTAGAAGCGCGCACTACGACGTTAGAAAAGCAGCAGTTCTCAACCACCACTAAGCTGAGTGGAGAAGCGATTTTTGCGGTAACAGACTTCTTTGGCGATCAAGCCTCTGATTTTGGCAACAACAACGCCGTCTTGCAGGATCGCGTGCGGGTAGATCTGCAAACCAGCTTTAGCGGTCGAGACATTTTGCACACTCGTCTCACGGCTGGAAATTTCCTCACACCCAATTCACCTGCGAGTCTCGCGCCTGCTGTTTCACAGGGCACGGCCGAAGGAACGTTGAGTTCCAGCGTCAATGGCGATAGTGGCAATCAAGTTTCGCTCGATCGCTTAGATTACACCTTCCCCATTGGCGAACAAATTAAAGTCTATGTGGCGGCAACGGGCGGACGCAGCAGCTATTTTGTCTCGACGGCTAATCCGTTTTTTGATGATCAAGATGGTGGCAATGGCTCAATTTCGACCTTTGGGCAACAAAATCCCATTTATCGAATTGGAGGCGGGGCAGGCGTTGCAGTCAGCTTTGCAATCGACCGTGACGAGAAATTTGTGCTAGCGGGTGGTTATCTGTCTGAGAATGCGCCTGATCCTGCGACCGATCGCGGACTGTTTGGTGGCAATGATGCGGTTGTCGGACAACTGACCCTCAAACCCAGTCCTGCGCTACAAGTCGCCTTGACCTTTGTACATGGCTTCCATTTCTCGGGCAATTCGATCTTTGATATGGGCGGCGATCGCTTTCTCACCGGGACGGCTCCCGCCAATGCGCTCAACACGGGACTGGGGTTAAATGCCTTTACCAACTCCTATGGGGCATCTGTCGCGTTTAGGCTCAGTCCTGGAATTGCAATCAATGCCTTTGGGGGCTACACCGATCTGATGGTGAACGATCGCACCTTTCATGGTGAAATCTGGTACTACGGCGTAGGGTTAGCCTTCCCAGATCTGTTGAAGAAGGGCAGTCTGGGTGGGGTTGTCGTTGGGGTCGAGCCATATCTTGGCAGTGTCGATCGCAACAACATCAGCCTCACTCAATTGGGATTGGCCAATGACACCTCACTGCATGTCGAAGCGTTTTATCGATATCAGGTGAACGATCGGATTTCCATCACGCCCGGCGTTATCTGGGTTACGGCTCCCGATCAGTCCAGAAACAACGCCGATTCTGTCATCGGCACGCTCCGCACAACCTTCTCCTTCTAACGAACGGTTAGTAGACGACGACCTCGCAGGTGGGTAACTCACCATTTCTGAAGAAGTTGCCCATCGCGTTCTATAGGCTCCCCGATTGTCACAATCGCACAACCTTCTAAAGCTGTGGACTTACCCGTTAAATTGTGGTACTGAAAGAATATGAGTTCAGTATGTCTCAGCAATTTAGAGGTTTGGGTGTGATGGATATGGGAGCTTTATGGATGAATAAGGTGAACGATCGCAGCCTTTTGGTCAGAGTTTTAGCCGGGGTGACGATAGCGACGATCGCGGTAGAGTTGCCTGTTTTGGCGGTTTCTCGACCTGCTTCGATGCGATTGGCTCAGGTGGCTTGTGTGGTCAGTAAGACGACTTCGGTTTTTAGAACGCCAAATCCTAGAGACCCAGAAGTGCTGCCGATTCGTCCGCTGAATGTGGGGACTGCGGTGGCTCTAGTAGAACCGTTACCCAGCGTTCCGCCTGCCCGTGTCCAGATTAAGCCGAGTGGATTTGTGGATTATGCTGCGCTCGATTGTGGAAGACCCACGACTCCAGTCACTCCGCCCAATGCCACCAAAACGAGTGTGTGTCGCCTCGTGAGAAGTACCGTCATTTCAATGGATGTGCGCCGAGACTCCAGACGTGGGGCAGCGGCGATCGCGGCCGTCGGGGCTAATCAGCGCGTTTTTGTCACACAGGTTGGAGGGGTGACGACTACTCGAAAAGATGCAAACGGCGAAGTGTGGGTAGAAGTTGACCTCCAGCGAACGTTTGGCAGAAATTTCGGAATTTCACCCAGTTTTGGCTGGCTTTCTAACAGCGAACCCGCCGATCCGAGAAGCACTTTGGTCAACGGATGTTAGTTAAACGTGGATTCGAGGAAATCTTTCGCTGCGGTTGTCAATCCAGTTCGCTCCCCAAATCCCGGCAGAGAGAGACTTTGAACGTCGTATCTAAAAGTTCCTCAGAGTTCAAGGTTGGGGGGCAGAAAATTGAAACACCGAAGCGAAGAAGATTCATAGAATTCGCCCTAACTTTCTGAATCTTCCTCGCCCTCAGAATCAGATTTCTCAGGTTTCAACAATGGGAAGGCGATCACATCGCGGATACTAGCGGAATCAGTGAGCACCATCACCAAACGATCGATGCCGATCCCCAATCCTCCTGTCGGCGGCATTCCATATTCCAGCGCAGTTAAGAAGTCTTCATCAACGCCATGCGCTTCGAGATCTCCGGCAGCTTTGCGGGCAGCTTGCGCTTCGAGACGTTCTCGCTGATCTAGGGGGTCGGTCAACTCAGAAAAGCTATTGGCAGTTTCACGGCCGACCATAAATAACTCAAATCGTTCCACCAGTCCAGGTTTGGTGCGATGGGGCTTGGCTAACGGAGAAATCTCGATCGGATAATCCAACACAAAAGTTGGCTGAATTAAGGTCGTCTCCACTGTTTGCTCAAAGGCTTCATTGAGAAGTTTGCCGATCGATTCACAGTTCTCTACATCCATCAATCCCGCAGTTTTGGCAGCCGATTTTGCCTCGTCTAGAGAGGAGAATTGCGAAAAATCAACGCCCGTTTTTTCCTGAACAATGTCATGCATCGTTACTCTGCGCCACGGAGGAGTCAGGTCAACCGATTCGCCCTGATAGGTGAGTTGCAGCGTTCCTAAAACCGTTTGCGCGACGGTTGTAATCATGGTTTCAGTCAGGGCCATCATGTCTTGATAGTCGGCGTAGGCTTGATAAACCTCGATCGTCGTAAACTCCGGATTGTGTCGAGTCGAAATCCCCTCATTGCGAAAGATCCGCCCCATCTCAAACACCTTTTCAAACCCGCCGACGACCAACCGTTTTAGGTGCAATTCTGTAGCGATTCGCAGATACAAGTCCATGTCCATTGTGTTGTGATAAGTCACAAACGGACGAGCATCTGCGCCCCCAGCTTCTGACATCAGAACGGGCGTTTCGATTTCGATAAAGCCTTGCTGGTCAAGGTAGCGACGCATCCCCGCAGTGATTAAGGCGCGTCGTCGAAACGTTTCTCTCACTTCAGGATTGACAATCAAATCGACATATCGCTGGCGGTAACGCTTTGCCACGTCGGTGAGTCCATGCCATTTATCAGGCAGTGGCAGCAGCGATTTCGTTAGCATTGTATAGTCTTTGACATAGACCGAGAGTTCGCCTTTCTCGGTGCGTTTTACAGTGCCTTTTGCGCCGATGATATCTCCCACATCGGTAAGCTGTTTTAGATGGTCAAACGCCTGCGGATCTGCCTCGCCCATGTGTTCTTGAATGCGCTTCTTATCCAGGTAAAGCTGAATGCTGCCTGTTTCATCCTGCAACGTAAAAAACGCCAGTTTACCAAACACCCGCCGCGCAAGAATTCTGCCTGCGATCGCCACTTCGATCTCAATTTCTTCCCCATTGGACAGCTCAACATATTTCTCTTGCAGTTCGTGAGCGGAGTGGGTTGACTGCCAGCGATAAGCGTAGGGGTTGATACCCAGTTGCTTGAGTTGTTCAGCTTTTTCGATACGAGTGGCGCGAAGTTCTTCTGACATAGGGTTACAAATTCCTGGGGACAATACCAGGGGGCTTTCTGGGTCTAAATTACAATCCTTAATTATAGAGGGAAGATACCAAGCTAGACCTCGGCGTGAGCCTTTGAGGAGGGATGGGGGAGGAGGGAGGAGAGAGGAGGGAGGAGGGAGGAGGGTTCTGCCCAGTGATAGCAAGTGAGTGGGAGAGACGATCGCTTCATCTGGCGCTATCAGTAGGAATTTAGACAAACGATCCTGGTTGCTCCCAAACTGTATATTTCAAGATAAGTAGGTGTTCTCTGGAATATAAATTGTTTAGCTAGTGCATTCCTCGCATAACTAGTGTGTAGACAGTGAAACTTGCAGGATGGTATTAAGAAACAATAAAAATCTAGTGAAAAAAGAATCTCCAGTCTCACAAACTGGTTGTGCTTGATTCTTCCTTACGGTATATTTACTTTCATTAAATGAGATCTTGATTCAGGCATTTTCAGTATTTACCCAGGTTAGCCATCAAGAGCGATCTGGACTCAGGTTATCCTCTGGCTGCTGGTTTGCTCTAATAAAGTTCCAGAAGTAACCGAACGCAAACAATTTGTGCTGTACGTTTGGTCACTCTGTTTATCGTTAATTTTTTGACAAGTTTGGGCTAAAACAATGACGCGATCGGTATCTATCCAGACTCAGATTGTTCCCCCTGCTCGTACCTCCGAGACTCCTTCTGACGAGCGTCCCCCGACAGACACAGCCAAATCAAATCTGCACACACTGGCGGCGGCCTGGGCGAGAAAGTACATCGTCTCAGTCACTTCAGATTATGACGAAGCGCAGATCAAGAAGGTCGATCGTTTCTCGGATTACGCTTCTTTAGAAGGGCGACAATATACCACTGAGAAGCTGATGAAAAGTTTAAAGTCAGCCAGCGCTCAGGCCTGGTCGATGACCGAAAATCTTTTGGCAGTCGAAGTGTTGCGTCATGGGATTGATTCTGATTTGCTTGACCCCTGGCAAATTGCAGCAGACTCCCATCAGCTATTTGAGAAGGCCCTAGTGGCGTATGGCGATCGACTCACCCCCCAGCGTCTCTCAGTCGTAATTGGGGATGACTGCGGACGGCTCCGCCAAAAATATACAGCCGAAGATCCGCGCACGATCGGCTTTGTCAGTATGCAGTTTCACCATACGGGCAAGGTTCTTTTAGACCAGCTTTCTCCTGCCGAGCATCTGCTATTTTCGCCCTACCTCAAAGTAATGGACGATCACATGTATATGCCATTGCGAGATGCTTATCAGGCGGCGGCAAACCATGATGCCGATTCTCCTGAGCTAGTGGCTGTGCAAAATTTGTTGCCGATTAGTAGTCGCGTCGCCCATCGCGTCTGTGATCAAATTCGTCGTCTCAATCCGGGTTATCAAACTTACAGCGGCAGTCTCAACTCATCAGATGTGAGAACTTCTAGCCTGCGCGATGTTGAGATGTTTTTGGTCTATCTGTGTCTATGCGCTCTAGAGGGAAATGTCTCTTCGGTGCAGCGCCAACTGTTTCCGCTGTGTGTGATGCTCTATCCTCGCCTAAAGGTCAAGTGGCAGATGGTGCAGGATATGTTGCAGGTGATCGGCTGGGAGCTATACGCACAACTCTCTCCCGCAGACATGACGATCTTGATTCCTTATCTACGGACATTATCAGAAATGTTTTCGACAGACGTCTTTCAGGGAGTTTAGTAAGCTACCCAGGAAGTGTCAGGAGGGGTTTTGTAAGTTGAAATCCAAAGACTCTTGTCGTGTTGAATAACCTCGATCGACGGTTAGGGGAAATTTTCTCATAGTTGCCCAAAGATCGCAGGTACGATGTTCTGAGTGCGGGTATGAAACAAATCGAGATGTCGCACCGCACAAGTGGTATTGCAACGTGGCTATACAGCGGTGGGGCACATCGCAGTGAATTTTGGGGAGGGCAAGTAGCATGAGCTATCCCGATGAACCAAGAATCCCCTCGCCTTCAGGCAGAGGAGTTGTCAAATCTGAGACTTGAGAGGCAACTGCTCAAATTCAAGAAACTTTTTTATCGCTTAAAGAAACTGCAAATCAGTTGGACGGAGGGATCTCGATCGGAGCGCACCACTCGCCCATCGTTTTGTACCTTAATTTTTTGGCGACAATCATAAAACTCCATCGCAGTCACTACGCCATCCACACTGACAGATGCACGATATTCCCAGTGGTTTTTGGCGCTGCGTTTGATTTGAATGATGCAAATCCGCTGCTCGTTTAACGTGCGACAGGTTGCAGCCTCTACCGAAGGCACAATTCCGACAAACAGCAGAAGAGACAGCAACAGAGCAATTATTTTCATCTTTGGAAGTACTAACTAAATTGCGTCAATAGATACCCCTTGAGACAGATGATTTATGCGAAGGTTTTCACTGACCATCTACCTGGTTTAGACGATGCAGCGAATTTACCCGGAATTATTTCATCTTGCCCAAGTTAATATTGCAACGCTTCGCGCTCCTTTACACGACCCACAGATGGCTGATTTTGTCGCCCAAATTCGCGATGTCAATCGAGTTGCCGATGTTGACCCTGGTTTTGTCTGGCGCTTACGCAGTGAAGGAGAAGACGACGCGACAAACATTCGAGCCTTTGAGGACGATCGCATCTTGATCACCCTCACCGTTTGGCGATCGCTCCAGGCGCTATCTGACTATGTTTATCAGGGTGCTCATGCGGGAGTAATGCGCGATCGCCGCCGCTGGTTTGTCAAAACCAATCAACCGATTCTCGCGCTCTGGTGGCTCCCAGTTGGAGAATTCCCCACCGTTGAGCAGTCCAAAGAACGCCTGAAACATTTGTGTTTACACGGTTCCACTGCCTACGCTTTCTCATTTGGCAAGCCGTTTCCTAGTCCTGCGGCGATTTCTCCGAGTTATCCAGGGGTTGCTGTGACTCACTCATCTGCGATCGTCACTCCAGAGGTTACAGCCGTCTAATTGTTAACGTGAATTCGATGGGAGTTTTTCGCTTCGGTCTTCAGCGCTTCTGCCCCCCAACCCCCCAATCTGGAGGACTTTTAGATCATAGTCTTCGTTCAAAGTCCCTCACTCGTGGGGGATTTGGGGGGCTGCCCGGATTTGTAACGGCAGCGAAGGATTTCATCGAATTCACGTAATTGTTAACGTCAATTCGAGAAAGTTTATTGCTTGGGCGCTCGGCCCCCAATCTCCCCATTCTAGAGAACTTTAAGACCAGATTTTTGGCTCAAACTCTTTCAGAATAGGGGATTGTGGGAGCGTTTCTAGAGCAGTATAAGATCGCACATAGGCTGCAAATGTTTGAACGAGAATGCAAGGTTTTAGAGGATGCTTTAAAGGTCTTTTGTTGTGAAGATAGAGACTCGGAGATCCCCGCCGCCCCCTCAAAAGGGGGATTTTAAACCTGGTTCCTCCCTTTTTAAGGGTGCTAGGGGGGATCTAACCCGTTCTGCTACCAGCGAGATGACTTTTAAGACATCCTCTTAGATTCTTTTAGTCGCATTAAACTGCAATTTCCTCGTACTTAAGTTGCAAAATCACTAAATGAATCGCGCATCTGTAATTCTCTAGAACCACAATTTATCTCTACGCTTTGTCTACTAGACTCTTGAAATCGCACTCTTAGACGTCCGCATAGCTTCTAGCCAGTCTGTTTCGCCAATTAAAACACAGCGAGAAAGTAGCTCAATGTCTAAATTTGCTAGTTCGGGAATTTGGCTTTTGTAAATTCGGGTGTACCCGCTCTCTCCTAACCGATACAGGGTGAGCAGTCCATCCTTCCAAAGCCAAACTTCAGGTACTCTTAACGCTTGATAACGTTCTAACTTTGTGACAGAACCGCTTGTAAAGATGACCTCAATGGAAAGATCTGGGATGGATTTAGCTTCCCCAAAGCAGTAGGATTCATCCGCCTGAGCAGAAGCCACTCCTTCCTGCTCCTGGGTAACAGAGCCGGTCGGAATGATCCGAATATCCCACTCAAAAAAGAATGCTTCGAGGAGAGCCGCGATGACTTTTTTGAAAATTTCGTGCGGTTGCCCTGGCATGAATACTTCAACCACTCCTTCATAAAAGCTCAACCGCACACCTGGGTGTCCTTCTAAGCCCTTTTGAATACATTTGAATTGTTCCCAGGTGCGATCGTAGTAGACGGCTACCTTATCTTCTGACAATCTTGGTTTTTCAAGCGCCTGTGTCATGATTGGCTTCGCTCCAAATGCTCTCTGTGATCCATCCGCCAAATCGTTTTGTCTATTTTAAACTCAGCATCAGTTCTAGACTTCGCATACAGAGAAGAAACCACCAGCGAACCTCAACCAGTACTGGGGTCAGGTGCGGTTATGGCTAGATTTGGTGCTGAGTTTAACAGACACTTTTAGCCTGACTGGACTGAGTGATTTGCAAGTATTGCGCGACAATTTTTTAGTTTTTGCGTGACAAATTGCAACTTACGGGCGACCAGGCAGTAGCTTAAATGTCCAGATCGGTCAGATTCATCTTCGGCCCATAGGTTTCGATAAACTCGCGACGGGGAGCGACTCGATCGCCCATCAGCACCGTAAACACGCGATCGGCTTCAGCAGCGTCTTCGATCTCAACTCGTTTTAGCGTCCGGGTTTCAGGATTCATGGTCGTATCCCAGAGTTGCTGAGGCATCATTTCGCCCAGTCCCTTAAATCGCTGAATCGTGTAGTTGGCGTTTTGGGGAAATTCGGAGATGCGCTGTTGCAGCTCGCGATCGCTATAGCAATAGAAATGATTGCGTCCTCGCTCTAATTTATAAAGCGGCGGACAGGCGATATACACAAAGCCCTGATCAACCATCAACCGCTGATAGCGATAAAAGAACGTCAGCAGCAACGTGCGAATGTGTGCGCCATCTACGTCTGCATCAGTCATGATTACAATTCGGTGATAGCGCAGTTGAGACGAGTCAAACTCTTCACCTTTAATCCCCAATCCCAACGCCGTGATCAACGCTTGAATTTCAGTATTCTTGTAAATTTTCGCATCGTCCGTTTTCTCAATGTTGAGAATCTTACCCCGCAGCGGCAAGATTGCCTGAAAACGCCGATCGCGCCCTTGCTTGGCACTGTTATGAACAAAGACACCACTCGCCAACGCAAAGTTATGAGTGTGGGGCACTTCAATGTCATAGACATCAAACTGCTCAGTCAACGACTCCACTGAAACAACGCGATGATTATAGTTTGAAACTGCTTCCAGCGCTTGACTCGGCGAACCGTCAAAATAGCGATCGCAAAAGGTTTCAAACTTCAGCAGTGACTTATCTCTGGTTTGGATTCGGTAAGCTCGATAAGCCTCCAAATCTGTCGTTCCTTGCTCAACTTCAATTTGCTTGAGAACCTTGAGGGTTTTCTGATAATAGGTCTGCTGCAAGGCAAGTTTGCGCTGCGATCGAAACTCAGGTGTCCATTGCTCTTTTGTTTTTTGTCGCCGCCAAGCCAGCAAATCGGCATCTTGCCACTGTGTTTTTGCTTGCTGAGACAGCATTTCTCGTGCTTCAGGATGTTGTGCAAAGAACTGAGTAACTCGTTCTGATTGAGCTAAACGGTTTTCTTGAACGCTCCAATAGTCTCGCTTCGCCTGATTGAGATAAGCCGCGTTTTGCTGACGATACAATGAGTTTGTGTTGTAGAACGTCTGCCACTGCGCCATCATGTAGGCTTTGTAAGTCTTATCTTGCCATTGCGCCTTTGCTTGCTCAGAAAGAATTTGGCGTGTTTTGGGCTGCTTCATGCGATCGCTCATCTTGACGCGAAATGCCGCATCTTGATGAATTGATCGACACTTTTCAACCACATCGGCTCGATGCAGTGTTTTAGATAATTGAAGACGATGCAGTTCTAGATGCTCGGTTGCAGATAAGCGTTGGATGTTGGAGGGATTGTTGTTGCGTTTGTTGAAATCAAGGTGATGACGATGATCTCCAGAAGCTTTGGAATAGACCCCTTGCCAGCAGTTATACCAATCCGCTAAAACGTGGGTAAATAGCCATGAGTCGCTGCGGGGGTTCCAGACCATTTCGTAGCCGTCGATCGTGATTCCGCTTTCGGCTGTGCTGGAGAGCTTGCGGTAGAGCGGCATTAGCGAATCGTGAGAAGTCAACTCAGCGGCAGGCTTATAGGTGCCATCTCGTAACATAAAGCGGTGGTCAGGCGTACAGACAATTTCTTCACCATTGTCTAGTGTGACCTTGACGACAGTCGCATTCTGTTTTGTGATGCGCGGGTTGATGATCTGCTCCAGTCCGATCGAGCCATCTTTGCGAATGGTGTAGCAGAAATGCTCTCGACCGATCGCCTGTTCTGCCACGATTTCTTCAAAGCTGAGATGACGACCATCTGCCAAAGCAACCTGTGTATCTCCCCGAAAACAACCGCCCGCAGAATCACCTTCCACGATGAAGATTTCCGATTCGCCAGGGTCACGCGACGCACAATCCGCCAGCTTACCGGGCAGCGTCGAAGATTCTAAAACAGACTTACGTCGGACTAATTCTCTAGCTCGACGAGCCGCTTCTGCCGCATTAAAGGCCTGAATCGCCTTTTCGAGAATCGCATCCGCAACGCCAGGACGAAACTCCAGATACTCCGTCAACACCTCGCCCACCAGCGAATCGACGATGCCTCGAACTTCGGTATTGCCCAGCTTTGTCTTGGTTTGTCCTTCAAATTCGGGGTCAGGGACTTTGACCGAAATCACGCCCGTCAACCCTTCGCGAATGTTTTCTCCAGCAAGATTGGATTCGCCTTCTTTGATTTTGTTGCGTTTACGAGCGATCGCGTTCAGCGTCCGAGTCAAAACAGCTTTCAACCCTTCTAAGTGAGTGCCGCCATCGATCGTACGAATGTTATTGGCAAAGCCGAGAATATTATCGGTGTAAGCATCCACGCACCATTGCAGCGAGACTTCAACCTGAACGTTGTTGCGTTCGCCATGCACAAAGATCACTTCTTCGTGGAGCGGCTGCTTGTCGCGGTTCATGTAGCTGATGTATTCGCGAATCCCGCCTTCGTAGAAGTAGGTTTCGACGTGTGGCTGACCGTCTTCGAGCGAGTCGGGGCGGCTGTCGCTAAAGGTGATTCTCACGCCACCATTCAAGTAGGCCAACTCTCTGAGGCGGCCGGCGATCGTCGAGTAGTCAAACTCAATACTCGTTACAAAAATCGTGGTATCAGGCAAAAAAGAAACGGAGGTGCCTGTACGAGCGGGGTCTGGCGATGGTTTGACTTCTAGAGTGCCGATCGCAATGCCGCGTTCAAAGCGCTGAGTATGAACTTTTTTCTCACGCCAAACGCTGACTTCGACCCATTCAGACAAGGCGTTGACAACCGAAATCCCAACGCCGTGAAGGCCGCCAGAGACTTTATAGCCACCGCCGCCAAACTTTCCGCCTGCGTGGAGGATCGTCATGACCGTTTCGAGGGCCGACTTACCCGTGCGGGGGTGAATGTCGGTCGGGATGCCGCGCCCATCGTCTGTGACCGAGACGGAACCATCGGCATTGAGGCTGACTTCGATATTTTTGCAGTAGCCCGCCAGCGCCTCATCGACTGAGTTGTCTACAACCTCGTAAACTAAGTGGTGAAGTCCTCGTGGGCCTGTACTTCCGATGTACATTCCGGGCCGCTTCCGAACAGGCTCAAGACCTTCGAGGACTTGAATCTGATCAGCACCGTAATTAGTTGTCATAAGTGAAGCGCTCCATTGGGCAGTCTGAAACTCTCTAATGATTCAGAGGACAAATTCTATAAAAATTTTAGCACAAAAGCCTTATAAGCGATTTATGAGCAATCTCAAGCGGATTTCATGATGGGGATGGATCAGTCTATTTTGCCTAAAGATTTTGGAAACGATCGCCCTCTCCCTCAAACCAATACAAACGTACCCTATCTCATTGTAATCTGTGGAGCCACCGCCACAGGAAAATCTGGGTTGGCGCTTGCGATCGCCCAACGGTTAAATTCAGCCATTGTCAGCGCCGATTCTCGTCAAGTGTATCGAGAGTTTAACATCGGAACTGCAAAACCAACCCTCTCAGAGCAAAAACAAGTTCCCCACCATCTCATTGACGTTTGTGACCCCACCGAAACGCTGACCCTGGCAGAGTATCAAACGCAAGCAAGACAAACGATCGAGCAACATCCTGGTTTCTTACTTCCCCTCTCCAAACCAGAAGGTTCTACAAAAAACGCCTCACGCCTCACGCCTCACACCTCACTTCTAGTCGGCGGCACCGGACTCTATATTAAGTCGATCGTTCAAGGTCTCAAAATTCCCAGAGTCTCGCCTCAGCCAGAATTGCGATCGCAGCTTCAATCTCTCGGTCAGGTTCAGCTTTATCAGTTCTTACAGCAGATCGATCCCGCTTCCGCTCAAAAGATTCATGCCAACGATCAGGTGCGAACGTTGCGAGCATTGGAAGTGTTTTATGTGACGGGTCGCCCGATTTCTGAGCAGCAGGGTGAGGCTCCGCCCAGGTACCCGATTCTGCAAATTGGGCTGGATTGTGTCGATGTCGAAGCGGGCAATCGTCGCATTCACAACCGCACAGCCCAAATGATCGAGTTGGGATTTGAAACAGAAGTGCGATCGCTGTGCGAGAAGTATGGCGAAGATTTGCCCCTATTGAATACGCTCGGATATCGTGAAATGAAATCGTATCTTAGAGGTGAGATTTCTCTCACTGAAGCGCAGAAAGCGATCGTTCTGCATACGCGCCAATTTGCCAAACGTCAGCGCACCTGGTTTCGAGCAGATTCGAGAATTGAATGGTTTGATGCCGATCGCCCCGATTTACTAGAACAAGTTTGGCGGCGAATCCAGAATTTTGTAGATAATGAAGTCGCTAAAGCAGAGTGAAAATTCATGAGCAGCGTTTCTGAGATTACAGTGAAGACGATCGACGGCACAGACAAAAAGCTGGCAGACTACGCCGGAAACGTTTTGCTCGTGGTCAATGTGGCTTCTTACTGCGGCTATACGCCTCAATACAAAGGGCTAGAACAACTCAATCAACAATACAAAGACAAAGGGTTGCGTGTGTTGGGCTTTCCCTGCAACGATTTTGGAGCGCAAGAACCCGGAACCAATGAGGAAATTGTGCAGTTTTGCGATAGCAGCTATGGAGTCACCTTTGAGCTATTTGACAAAGTTCACGCCAAGGGAACCAATCAGCATCCACTCTACAAAACCTTGACGGATTCTGTGATTCCCGCAGGCGATGTGAGTTGGAATTTTGAGAAATTTCTCATTAGCAAAACAGGTGAAGTTATCGCTCGATATCGCAGCAGTGTGGCACCCAATTCTTCAGAGTTAACGAGTGCGATCGAGCAAGCATTAGCCAAGTAATCGGAGGGCGATCGACCAATGACTATCATCACTGCAAAATGGACAATTGACGACTATCACAAGATGATCGAAGCGGGCATTTTGGACGATCGCCACGTCGAATTACTCAACGGAGAAATCACAGAAATGTCGCCCGAAGGAGAACCCCATGCCCACCTCAGCACTCGGTCGGCTGACTATTTGAGAGAGTTATTGCGAGGTCGCGCCCACATTCGAGTAGACAAACCCATCACATTACCAGGCAATTCAGAACCCGAACCCGACATTGCGATCGTTCAACCTTTAGGTGATATTTATTTCGATCATCATCCCTATCCAGAAAACATTTTTTGGCTGATTGAATTCTCTAATTCTAGTTTGGCAAAAGATCTAGAAATCAAGAGCAAAGTTTATGCAAAAGTGAGCATTTCTGAATATTGGGTCGTCAATTTGCAGAAGATGGAATTAATTGTTTTTCGAGAACCGATCGACAGCAATTATCAATCTCAAATCACGCTAAACGAAGGAGAAATAACGCCTATTTCATTCCCAGATATTTCGGTTTCTATCAGTCAGCTATTGAAGAAATAAGACGAGCACCCTTACTTTTTGATTCATGTTTTTATTTCTGTCTAAACTGCTGCCTTTATTTTTCTATCCATTGGGGTTGAGTTGTTTGTTGCTGATTGTGGCCTTTGTTTTGGTGTGGAAGCGACCGAGATTAGCCGCCTTTACGATCGCCCTCACCTTGATCATTCTTCTCGTCAGCAGTAGCGCCTGGGTCAGTGATTGGCTAGTACGATCGCTCGAATTTCAAAATATTCCATCGGGTGAAGTGCCCAAAGCAGAGGCGATCGTCGTCCTGGGTGGCGCAACCGAGTCGCAAGTTCCCCCGCGTCCCTGGGTCGAAATTCGAGAAGAAGGCGATCGCGTTCTCTACGCTGCAAAACTGTACCGCGAGGGCAAAGCACCCCGTTTGATTCTCAGCGGTGGCCGCCTTGAGTGGAATCGTGGAGTCAACGCCGAATCATCCGATATGGCAACCCTATTAGAAGCGATGGGTGTACCCAAATCAGCAATACTCGAAGACCCCACTTCGCTCAACACGCGCGAGAATGCTGTGAATGTAAAACAGATCATGGACGCGCAAAAGATTCGACAAATTTTGTTAGTCACTTCTGCATTGCACATGCCCCGATCGCTATTAATTTTCAAAAGGGTCGGCGTAACTGCGATCGCCGCTCCAGCCGACTTTACTGCCCTACAGCTTGACAAGCCAGAAGCCAGAGCCAGTCTGGAGTTAAACACGCTTAACACGCTACCCGATGCCGAGCAACTCCGACGCACCACCAGAGCGCTCAAAGAATATGTAGGTATTGCCGTCTATTGGCTAAGAGGCTGGATTTAACCAAGGTTGTAAAAAATTTTGGGTTAGAAATCTTGTCTTAAAGTCCTTCAGAATTAGGGGCAGAAGGACAAATAACGCAGCGGAAGACCTCACTCTCTTCGAGTGACCCCCACGGAGTCGAATTGAGATATTTTTAATGTTCGAGTGTTGGTCTAGCTTCTACAATAGGAGAGCAATATAAAGTTTTGTAAAAATTATGAGTCTTAGCATCGACGAAATTTCGAGCCAGCTTGACAGTGAAAGTTCGCGCGATCGCATGATTGCTTTAGCATCTCTGCGACATATTCCTGCCGAAGAAGCGGTGCCGTTGATCAAAAAAGTGTTGAATGACGAGAGCTTACAGATTCGATCGATGGCGGTCTTTGCACTGGGACTCAAGCAAACCGACGAATGCTATCCGATTTTGATTCACCTGTTGGAAAATGAGAAAGACTATGGAATTCGTGCAGATGCGGCGGGTGCGCTGGGGTATCTAGAAGACATTCGGGCTTTTGAGCCGTTAGTTCGCGCCTTTTACGAAGACACGGATTGGCTGGTGCGATTTAGTGCGGCCGTCGCGTTGGGCAATCTCAAAGATCCTCGCGCCAGAGATGTGCTGGTTCGCGCCCTGGATAGTGAAGAAGTCGTGCTACAACAGGCGGCGATCGCGGCTCTTGGTGAAATCAAAGCGGTCGATGCGGTCGATCAGGTGTTGAGATTTGCTCAGTCCGACGATTGGCTGGTGCGCCAGAGATTGGCCGAAGCGTTGAGCCACATGCCCAGCGAAAAGAGTATTTCAGCCCTCAAATATTTAGAAAAAGACAGCAACCCCAGTGTGGCGCAGGCTTCTCGATTGTCGCTGCAAAAGCTGATGAGGGAAGAAGCGTAAAAGACGGAGGTTCCTTTGCTTGTCAGATTCAGAATTTGTTAAATGTTGATCGAGTCTGGAGTGATCAAAACGGGACTCGATCGCACTCAAGGGAACCGGAGATCTGATAATTCTTCTACTCAGCATTTCTCAGCGCTCGAAGGTCAGTGTCCATAATCAAACCAATGTTGCGGGTGATCTTGTTAATCGCCCAATTCCACCATTGAATTTCTAAAAGTTGGGCAATCTCAGCCTCACTAAACCGCAGTTTGAGCACACGAGCAGGATTTCCCCCCGCGATCGTATAAGGCGGAACGTCCTTTACCACAACCGACTTCGCAGCAATCACCGCCCCATCTCCAATCTGTACTCCTGGCATGATCAGCGATTCATAGCCAATCCACACGTCGTTTCCGACTATCGTATCGCCTCGACTGGGCAGATCCATTAGCTTAGACATTTCGGCTTCCCAGTCTCCGCCAAAAATGGGAAATGGATACGTGGAAATGCCGTCTAGTTTGTGGTTTGCGCCATTCATGATGAACTTAACATTTGTCGCAATGGCGCAAAACTTACCGATGATCAGTCGATCGCTGCCATAGTTGTAGAGAACGTTTCGCTCAAAATCCTGGGGGTCGATCGGATCGTCATAATACGAAAAGTCACCCACAATAATGTTGGGCGAGGTCACACAATTTTTGAGGAAACAGATGCGCGGTTGATGAGCGATCGGATAGCGCTGATGGGGGTCAGGTTCCATCTCAACTAGCCATTCCACACGCGATCGAGAATCGTTTGCGGTGAGAGATCTGCCATCTTCCCGGTCGGGGACTTAATGCCTAAAACTCGTTCACTCTTGGGCAGCAGTTTGTCGGGATCAGTCGGCCCAAATAATGCCAACGTGTAAGTTTGAGCGGCGATCGCTAAATGCATCGGAGCGCTATCAGTACAGAGCATCAGACTCGCTCCCGCAATCATCGCTACCAGTTTGCCAATATTGTCGGGTGACGTGACTTTGAGTTTGGGAAGGGTTTGGGTCAGAGCGCCGACGATCGCCCCATCATCCGGGCCTTTGATCAGGACGATCGGTAATTCTGGTTGACGTTGCTGAAAATCCCGAATAATCGCTTGCCAGCTTTCGACGGGATAAAGTTTGTCGATGCCTTTCTGTTGAGAAAGCTCACTCGCGCCGCCGTGAATCACCACATAGCGACCGTCTTGAATGCCCAACCGCTTGCGCTCACCGTCTGCCCACTCCAAATCTTTGGTCGGCACACTCACCGATAATTCTGGCGTTGGCGTATTGATCCCCAAGCCTTTGAGCAGGTCATGGTACATCGTCGCCGCATACTGATCCGAGTTAAGCGGAATGGTCTTCGTCAAAAACAGCTTCGACGTTGACCCCGACCCGTAGCCAATCCGCGTCGGAACGCCACTCAACCACAGCAAAAATCCCACCGATCCCCGCTGTCCTAGTGTTAGCGCCAGATCGTACTCGCGATCGCGAATCACTCCCAACAGATTGCCAAAATCAGCGAGGCTGTTGCTGCCTTTAAAGTCAAACAAAATCGTATCGTTGACAGACTTAGAAACTCGATAAGCGCCTTTCGCTCTCGGCTCAACCACTACATCGATCTGGGCATCAGGATACGCCTTTTTGAGATCTTCGATCGTCGGGAAGAATAGAATTTGATCGCCAATTCCGCCAGGAACTAGAGCAAGGATTCTCATAACATTTCTTTAAGCGCTGTCCGCTCACTATTCTATGTGAATTTGAGTTAGTGTCTTGAATTATTCGCGCTCCTGATTTGGGCTTTCTGAAACCCTTGCCTAGAGGGACTCAATTTTTATTCTCTAGTCCATCGCGAATAATTCGTGACACTACCGAATGTAGATCGATTAAACTCATCCGAACGTGACCAATTGATCTTTTTTCTCTTTCTAATTTGAGGCATTTTCGTGTATTTACTCATTCCCGCAGCCGGATCAGGGCGACGCATGGGCAGCGCGTGGCAAAGTCAGGGCAAACCCCCTCGCAACAAACTACTGCTGCAACTTCGGGGCAAGCCTCTGATCGCTTGGACGCTGATTGCCGCAGAAGCTGCCGACTCGATTCGCTGGATTGGCATAATCGGTCAACCCGACGACTGGGAAGCGTTTAAGCAGATTATCGCATCCTTGGCGCTCACCAAATCTGTGCAATTCATTCAAGGAGGCGCAACCCGGCAAGAATCGGTGTATCACGGCTTACAGGCACTTCCCCCCGATGCAGATCAGGTGTTGATTCATGATGGGGCGAGATGTCTGGCAACCCCGGATTTGCTTGATCGCTGTTCTCAAGCTCTGCTGACCTGTTCGGGATTTGTGGCGGCGGTTCCCGTGAAAGACACGATTAAGGTCGTCGATGCTGATCGCGTGGTCAAAAGTACGCCCGATCGCAGTCAACTCTGGGCCGCCCAAACGCCTCAAGGCTTCTCAGTCCCGCTACTTAAGAAGTGCCATGCTGAGGGCCGTGAGCATGGATGGGAAGTGACAGACGACGCAGCCCTGTTTGAGAAATGTGGCTTGCCCGTACAAATTGTTGAAGGCGAAGAAGCCAATTTGAAAGTGACGACTCCGATGGATTTGGCGATCGCTGACTTTATTCTTCGACAACGAGAAGCGTAGGTAACTGGTTACGGTGAGAAGATTGAATCCATGCCAAAAAACGGCTCACTTCAACTCTTTGAGCACCTTCTCTACTTGACTGACTTCTTCGGACTTGCCCTGTTGCTGATAGAGAGAGCGGGCCTGCTCAAAAGCAGAGATTGCCTCAGAGGATCGATTGCGGGCCCGGAGCGCCGTTCCTAATTGAAAGTACGCACGAGGATTTTGTGGCTCAAGCTCAATGACTTCTCGATAAACCAAAATTGCCCGCATGTATTCCTGCTGCTCTAGTGCCAACTCTCCTAAAGCGACTTGAGCATCCACCAGTTTGGGACTGACATTGACCGCCCGTTGATAAGAAGACAGAGCGCCCTGGATATCGCCCGTTTGCTGCAAGATTTTGCCGACTTGAAGGTGCAGCTTGCCGTTGGTGGGATCGCGTTTGATAGCTCGATTAAAAGCTGCTAGTGCCGCAGGTCGATCGCCCTGACTCAACCAGGCCATCCCTAATCCAATTTGAGCGTTGCTGTTGCGAGGATCAAGCTCAACGGCGCGATTTAAGGCAGCGATCGCTTGTTTGGGCTGATCTTGTTGAAGCAGCATGAACCCGATCGAAGCTTGAGCCTGAGCATTTTTGGGATCGAGAGAGATGACTCGTCGATAGGTTTCGATCGCTTTGTCGTATTGACCCTGACGCAGTAGAACGGCTCCTAAACCCAGATGAGCATTGAGATTTTTGGGAGCAAGCTGAGTAGCTCGACGATAAGCGGTCGTGGCGGCGGCATCGTCTCCTAAATTAGCCAGACTAAAGGCGAGGGCGTACTCAAAATCAGGATTGCTCGGATCAAGCACGATCGCTTGCTGATAAGCCTGCACCGCTGCCTGAAAGTTGCCTTTTTGGGCTTGGATGTAGCCGATTCCAGAAAAGATTCGGGGATTTTTTTCGTCGATCGCGGCGGCTCTCTGATAGATTGCCAGGGCTTCTGCCAGGTTGCCTCCGTCTAACAAGTCACGCCCCTGTTGCAGCAAATCATTGAGGTCTGACTGGGTAGCGTTTAGATTAGACGCTTGTGCCAAAACGCTTTGAGGAGGCAAAATCAACAATCCGCCCAATAGCAGGCAGGCCATCTGCGTCAGCAGATATCTCTTCGAGAGCGCGACGTTTGATCCGTGCCAAGGCGATCGATCAGAAATTCTAGACATGGTGCGGTGCAGAGGAATGGAAGTATCAGATCGGTTATTATTTGTTTTTGTAATATTATTTGTTTTTGTAAATGGAAAAGACTGCCCTCCTGAAAGCACTAAAGCTCCGTCCAAGAAAGTTTTATGATTCTACCAACATCTCATCCTTTTACATAACTTCACGTTACACGATCAGAAAATTTGCCGACCTGTGAGGAGATAGGTCTTCATTTCTCCTTTGCTTTTGATAGAGACGGCACCTCTTTTGGTGAAGTGATACTGATGC
Source organism: Phormidesmis sp. 146-12 (assembly GCF_052939495.1). NCBI lineage: Bacteria > Bacillati > Cyanobacteriota > Cyanophyceae > Leptolyngbyales > Leptolyngbyaceae > Phormidesmis > Phormidesmis sp. 146-12. The sequence goes on from NZ_JBJPHS010000005.1 coordinate 122,788, forward strand.
TTTAGTAATTGATACGTGGTTGCCGAAACTTGGATTTGTCCGGTTAATCCGTGAGACTCCATGCGATTTGCAGTGTTCACAGTGTCACCCCACAGATCGTAAATAAATTTTTTAACCCCAATCACGCCTGCGACGACCGAGCCACTGTGAATTCCAATCCGCATTCTAAACTCTTTGTGGTTCTTGAGATTAAATTGAGCCAGGGCTGCTTGCATTTCTAACGCCATTTCTGCGATCGCCTGAGCGTGATCCTTGCGTCGATTGGGCACACCGCCTACGACCATGTAAGCATCCCCGATCGTTTTGATTTTTTCTAACCCATAGCGATCGCTTAAGTGATCAAATGCCGAAAAGATTTCGTTGAGCAAGCTGACCAATTCGATCGGCGAAAGGCTGACTGTCAACTGTGTAAACCCCACCAGATCTGCAAACAAAACCGTTGTCTCATCAAACTGTTCGGCGATACCGCTCCATTGATTGCCCGGTTGTTCGAGTTTGATTTGTTCTTGTTTGAGACGATCGACAATCGATCGGGGCAGCACATTGCACAAGAGATGCTCAGTCTGGCGCTGCTGATCAGAAAGGGCGATTTCGGCTCGTTTGCGCTGGATAAATTCACCCAACTGATTGCCAATTACCATCAAAGTCTGAATCAAGGCAGGGTCGGGCTGTCTGACCTCGCGGCTCAAAAATGTCACCACGCCCAAAACTTCGTTGTTGCTGTAAATTGGAACGCCGAAAGCTGCGTGTAGTCCGGCTTGGACGGCGACCCCTTGCGGGTAACTCGAAGAGATCGTCGAGGGCAAAAAATCTGCCTGAGCTACATCTGAGATCCACAGGGGAGATTGGTCTTTCCAGATTTGTCCGGGCAGCCCTGAGCCGAAGGTAAAGGTGGTCTCGCGCATGGCTTTCACATATTTTAGAGCGCCGCTCAAGGGTCTAGACCAGATTTCTACACAGTGCAAACCCAAAGCAGAACAGCGCGGAAATTCTTCTGGCAAAAAGGGCAGTTCTTCGGTGACTTGTTCTTGAGGCATCCACAGTTCAACGATGTCCCATTCCAGGCTTTGACAAATCGCGGGCAAGAGTTTTGCAACGGCCGTCGTCAGCGTTGGGGATCTGGAGAGAATGCCGCTGGTCGTATACTGAGCCATCAACCGCTGCTGAGTACGCTGCTGCTCGGTGACATCTCGACCGATGTAGATAAAGTCTGTGGTTTGATCGAGTCCGGTCTGGATCATTGAGCAAGAAAAAGCAATCGATCGCTTCTCTCCCGTTTTGGTTCGACAGACCACTTCAACATCTCTCAAGACTCTGCCCTGAAAAGCCACCGACGGCTGAATGGCTTGAGGCATAAAGTTTGGGTCGGCAATGATCAGGGAGAGCGGCTGGTGAATGAGGTCTTGGCGATCGTATTCCAGCAGTTCTTGAGTCGCTTGATTGACGGTTTTGATGATTCCTAGCGAAGTGGTGACGATTAGCGCGTCCGCCATCGACGTGATGATTTTATCGACATATTTTTTAGAGGTTTCTAATGCGCCAAGAAGCAGGCTCATTTCGTTAGCGCCCTGCACCAGACTTTGTTCGAGCGTCATGCGTTCAGAAACGTCTTCTAAAAAAAGAATCAGCGAACGGTTGCAGTCACCTTCGTCATGCTTGAGGGCGTAGAGGTCAAAGTAACGATGAGAACCATCTGGCAAAGCACGAGCGATCGCACTAAGGCGAAAGTCCGATCGCTGTCCTTGTATGACGGACTCTAGATCAGCTTCGACCCCAAACAACTCTGGCAACCCCAGACAACAATGCTTTCCGGGGACAAATCCATCTGAGGTGTCTGCGTATTGATGAACGTCGATCGAGGTTTCTACGATTTCTAGCTGCTGATTGAGCGTCAGATATTCAATTCCACGCAGCGATAATAAGTTTTTGAATAGAGCCGTCATTCTGCTGAGTTTGTGACCAAACGCTTGAAGTTGTTGGGGTGGACACTCACCTCAAGCTGTTTCACATCAGAACTCTGTTGAGACGCACGTACCCTGGTGACTACAGTTCCCACTCTGGTTGAAAGATCCAACGCTTTGTTTGGGTTCTTAGGATCGTGAATTGAATAAGATCGATGATTGCCTGGTTGCTTCGCCCCCTAAATCCCCCATTCTGGGGGACTTTGAGAAAGCAGACATTCTAGAATTTAAGGCAGTTTCGCGGTTCAAAGTCCGCCAAATTTGGGGGGTTTATGGGGCAGAAGCCGAATTAAACGACGCGAAACCGCGAGAATTACAGGTTGTTTAATTCACGATCCCTAGCGTCTCCATTCTTGAAGGGCGATCGCAACTCCTCGTCCCAGTTCTGAATCACGCTCACGTTGAGATAGCTGTTCTAATCGCTGGTATGCCGTGTCAGGCGCGAGGGTTTTGAGGGCAGAAATCACATGCAGCCGGACGTTGACACTGGGATCAGCGAGCAGATCGATCAGTGGGTTGACAGCGTTGGGGTCGCCCAATTGTCCGAGGGCCAGGGCGAGAGATTGACGGGCAGTGGTCGATCGCGCAAAAGCCGCTTCGTGAGTCAGCAGGTCTAACAAGATTTGGGTGGCTTGGGGTTTGAGGTCAGGCTGATCGACTCGTCCCAAAACGACTAAAATCTCCTGACGTACCGCTTCTGCCAAAGGCAATTGGATCAGGGCGCGATGGAGATACTGTAACGCCTCTGATCGACCTGCCCAACTCAAAGCGCGAACTAGCTCGATCGCCAACAGTTCGGGGGTGTGAATCGACTGAAGAGATTGAAAAAGCGCTTTTATCGCCTCCAAACTGCCTAGTCGACCCAGGGAGATCGCGGTTTGTTTGCACACGTCTAGATTCCAATCCAACAGCAACGGACGCAGGTGAGCAACGAGATCGAGCGCTGTCGCTTCGGCGGCACAAAATCCTAAAGCAATCACGGCAGCGCGTCTGACCGCAGCGATCGGATCTTGAAGCGCACCGATCAAAGCCGCAGAAATTTCAGGATGATGGAAGCTCCCCAGGGACTCGATCGCCATCGCCCGAATCTGAGGATCAGCATCATTCACCACTTCTAGCAATAAAGGAACGGTTGCCGGACGACGCATCTGAGTCAACGCCTGGGCTGCGACTAAACGAGTCTTATCGGATTGCAGCAATCCTTGCAAAGTTGCGATCGCCCCCTCTCCCAAAGCTACCAACACGCTCACCGCCATACCCCGCAGTTCTTCTTGATCAGAGGTTTTGAGCAGACGCACGATCGCCGCCAACACATCGGGATGAGCAAACCCGCCCAAAATACGCACCGCAAACCATTGAGCCTCAGAATCTGCGTCAGACTCTAACAGCGCAATCAAAGGCGCGATCGCTCGGTTTCCCAGGGTCGGAAACACTTTGGCAACGTCCCATCGATCCTGAAAGTCGCCGCCCTCAAGAACCCGTAGCGCCAGATCTAGAAGTGAGTCAAGTTCGACGGGTGTCTCGATCGCACCCTGAGACTCAATTAATAGAAGTTGCTGAAGGTCTTGACTAACGATCGACCACTCTTCCTGCTGGGCAGCCTGTTGTGCCTGCTGCAAAATTTCACGATGGCTTTGGTTCACGGCTTTTCGATCAAATCGGCTAAATGTAGGTTTCCAGCTTTACTTTCCCACATTTGAAACAATTTTTCCTCAAGCGGCGCGGCCTGAATGACGGGTAGGGAAATCCGATCTCCCGCATCGGAAACCTGTACTCATTACAATAGAAGCGATCGCACCCTCTTCGACCAAAATAGGGTCTGAGGTCTTCTGAGTAACCAGGAATTGACTATGACAACCATTCTGGAACAGGGCAACATCAGTATTCATACTGAAAATATTTTTCCGATCATCAAAAAGTGGCTCTACTCTGACCACGAAATTTTTATCCGAGAACTGGTTTCAAACGCTGTCGATGCCATTCAAAAGCTCAAAATGGTGTCTAACTCGGATGAGTTTTCGGGTGAAGTGGGCGAGCCAGAAATTGTGATCGCAATCGACAAAGCCAATCAGTCTCTCTCGATTTCTGACAATGGGATTGGGATGACCGCCGATGAGGTAAAAAAATACATCAACCAGGTGGCGTTCTCTAGCGCTGAGGAGTTTGTCGAAAAATACAAGGCAACCAGCGATCAGCAAATTATTGGTCACTTTGGTCTGGGCTTTTACTCGTCGTTTATGGTGGCCAAACACGTCACGATCGACACCCTTTCATATCGTACAGAGTCGCAAGCAGTAAACTGGTCTTGTGATGGATCGACCGAATTTAGACTGTCAGATAGCGATCGCACTACGCGAGGCACAACGGTAACATTAACGCTGCAAGACGAAGAACTGGAATACCTGGAACCTTACCGGATTCGTCAGCTAATTAAAACCTACTGCGACTTTATGCCCTTCTCGATCAAACTGATCGAGCCACCGACCGAAGGCGAAGAAGTCAAGGCACCCGAACAGATCAACCGCCAAAAAGCCCCCTGGAAGGAGTCTCCGCGCAATCTCACCAAAGAAGATTATCTGGAGTTCTACCGCTATCTCTATCCGTTTCAGGAAGACCCTTTACTCTGGGTACATCTGAATACGGATCATCCATTTGTTGTGAATGGGATTCTCTACTTTCCCAAGCTCAAGCCCGATGTGGATGTGAGTAAAGGTCAGATCAAACTCTTCTGCAATCAGGTGTTTGTCAGCGACAACTGCGAAGAAGTGATTCCCAAATTTTTGCTGCCGCTGCGAGGCGTGATTGATAGTGCAGATATTCCGCTGAATGTGTCGCGCAGCTTTTTGCAGAACGATCGTACCGTCCGTCAAATTGCCAACTACATTGCCAAGAAAGTCGGCGATCGACTAAAAGAACTGTATCGCGACGATCGGGCAGAATACATTCGCTGCTGGCAAGACTTGGGAACGTTTGTCAAATTTGGCTCGATCAACGACGACAAATTCAAAAAACAGATCGAAGATATTCTGATCTACCGCACTACAGCGAATCTGAGCGACAATACGCCAAAGATCGAAGTGCAAACCGCCGAAGGAGACGCTTGGCAAGACTCATCTAACGCTGCAACGAATGTCGTAGATGGCAAATCTTACACCACACTCAAAGAATATCTAGAACGCAACAAAGAACGCCACGAGAATCGCGTTTTTTACTGCACCGATGAAGTCACTCAAGCCACTTACATTCAACTGCACACCAGTCAAGGCTTAGAAGTGCTGTTCATGGATTCTTTTATCGACAGTCACTTTGTCGGGTTTTTAGAACGAGAATATTCTCACATCAAATTCTCACGAGTTGATGCCGAATTAGACGACACGCTGATTGACAAAGATCAGTCAGAAATCGTCGATCCGACCACCAATCAGACTCGCAGCGAACAGATCAAAGCGTTGTTCCAAAAAGCGCTCAACAAGCCCAAACTGATCATTCGGACGGAATCGCTCAAAGGTGACGACCCCGCCAGCACGCCGCCAGCAATGGTCTTGTTACCCGAACATCTGCGCCGAATGCAGGAGATGAATGCATTATTACAACAACAAGTGATGCAGTTTCCTGAAGATCACATTCTGTTGATCAATACCTCTCATCCAATGATTCAAAATGTGATCAATTTGAGTCAGGGTGCCATTACCACAACTGATGGTCAGTCTCCTTCTGCGGAGTTGGCAAATCTGATCTGTCACCATGTTTATGATCTGGCGTTGATGGCCCAAAAAGGCTTTGACGCAGACGGCATGAAGGCATTTGTGGAGCGATCGAACCAGGTGTTAACCAAACTCACGGCCCGCGCTTCCTAATTCCCAAATCTGTAGTCCGTAGTGATGTCATTTTCATTGCGGACTACCAGCATTGGCAGGAAACTGTGGTAAGAGTCGTAGAATAGGGCCCAGGGAAGGAAATGTAGCTATGAGCATTGTTGTTTCTGACGAAATTCTAAGTGCAACCCACATGACTGAAGCTGAAATGCGCCAGGAAATTGCAGTCATGCTCTTTCAAAAAGAAAAGCTGACACTTGCTCAAGCTAGCCAGTTTGCAGGGATGCACCGCATTGCTTTTCAACACTTACTCGCTAGTCGTCACATCTCAGCCCATTACGATGTAGAAGATTTTGAGCAGGATATTAAAAACTTGCGGGAGATGGGTAGGCTGTGATCATTGTCAGTGACACGTCACCCATCAACAATCTTGCAGCCATTAACCAACTTCATCTTTTGCATCAACTATATGGGACAGTTCTCATTCCTGAAGCTGTTTATCGAGAACTGACTGATCCCAGCTTTCCGGTCGCAGGTGCAATCGAGGTACAAACCTTTGATTGGATTCAAACTCGTGCGGTTAGCAATCGCGCAATTGTCGAAGCACTTAGCAATGAACTTGATGTTGGCGAAGCTGAAGCGGTTGCTCTAGCGGTTGAAGTTCAGGCTGATCAGATGTTGATTGATGAACGCCGAGGGCGATTGGTGGCGGCTAGACTCAATCTACGATATGTGGGGATTTTGGGCGTTCTGGTCGAGGCAAAAGGTCAAGGTTTGATTGTTGAGGTGAGGCCATTGTTGGATGCTTTGATTAACCAAGCTGGGTTCTGGGTCGCTGAACCTTTGTACAATAGCGTTTTACGGCTTGTTGACGAAGATAAATTGTGATGACACTATCGGTGATTTTGCATCGCCTAATCTCTGAACCTCTATTTGTCTTGTGATGTTATTGCATCCTGTACGTCTTGCTGAGTCGATGCCTGTTGAATTGTCCTCATCAATAGACGCAGCGCTTCATTGACTGCCGCAGCATCAGGAAACATGGCGGCTACATCAGGATCAAGTTGAACTGTGAGGGCCAATCGCTTACGTCCTTGACCCCGCGCTACAACAGGCATTTGGGTAAAGTCGTATTCGGGGCGTAGGTCATCATCCATTTCAGAGGTCTGACTCATAAGCTTTACGTTCTTGGCGGGTGACTGGACGGGCACAAATCAGCTTAGATATGCGCTCAAGTAATCTTTAAGGCAATGCTGTAATCGTCACCAATCCGCCAGCGATGCTCTGAATCTTCAACTCATACCCTTCAAGCAAACCTATTCCAACCAATGGCTCGGTTTCTGACTCGTTGATTTCAATGGTTCTAACCTGCCCATCCCAAATTACAGAGGCTTCGTAGACATTAAACATGCATAGACTGCCATCACCCAAAATACCCTCTTGCTGCATGTACCAAGTCATTCCTAAAGTGGTAATGACGATAGATGGCAAAGTTAGAAAACCTGTATATCCTGTGTCAATAACTGCTCTAATTCCTTGGCGTTGCTGATCTTTTCCAAGCACCGCTAATTGTACAATTGCCTCTCGATTTGCATTCACGCTTCCAATCATCATGTAGATACAGTAGGGCGAAACCCAAGGCGATGGACGGCACGATGTCCAATCCGAATTCCAAAGATTTGCGCGTCAGGGTAGCGTTTTAGCAGTTGCTTGGCAGCGGTCAGGCTATCGTCGCCGATCGCAAAGGCTCCGGTTTCGATATCGATCGCCACAATCTTTCCGTGGTTGCCCGCTTCGACTTGGAAACGCACCTGAGCTTCATAGATTTCATTCCCCCGTCGAGCGAACTCTTCTTTGCTATAGCGGGGTTGTCTAACTGTCATTAGCTTGACCTCATTTCAACCATGCCTCTATATTTTAGCTTCGATCGTTTTATCTGCGATCGCGGTACTCGATGACCCAAACTTTGATCAAGAACTTTCAACTACCGCCACGTTGATTGGGTAGGGTGACGATCCTAATCATCGGCAGATAGTAGGTTTCACATCACTACACTGAACAAATGTACGTGACAAAGAGTTGATATTTTAGAGGTTCCACATCACAATTTTGCTAATCAAGCTGCTGGCGCAACCCTTTCGCTTAAATTAATTGGCTTGCTGTTTATCGTTTATGAAACAAACTGCCTATGAGTGCATCTTCTGATGCTGAAATATAGATGGGTATAGCTTGTCCACAAAAGCTACTACTCCTGATTAAGGTAAAACTTTTTCTAAAAGGAAAGTGTCAACGACTCCTAAGCCCAAGCCTGAAATTACTCCTACACCGGGAACAAGACCAGCAAGTGTAGAGATTGCTAATCTTGAAGCTTTACCGGTACTACCTTGTGCAAAAACTCCTAATCTTGAACGAATATCATTAAGCTGCTCGACAATCTCAGAGTCGCTAACGTTGTCAATTTTCCTAAGCCATTCTCGAAATATTTTGAGTTCCTGGCTTTCACGTACCTCAAGTAGCTTCTCTACATCTACTGTTTGGTGAGATTCAGAAATAATACTAGGACAGTTCTTGAGTCGAAGCACACGATTTAGATTTACCTCAAGTTGATGGGGATCAATTGATTGAAAAAGAAACTCTAGCTTGTCTTCAAGAAGAGGAGCCTCATCTTCTAGAAAACCTGATACTGCATTGTGTACTTTCATCTCAGCTATCCGCTGATTTAGACCAGCTACACCAAGAACTGCTTTTTCTGCAATCTTATGAACTTCCACTTCATCTAAAGAAAAGACCTCGCCTAAATTGGTTTCTACTTGAAAAATTTGGTTATCAACTTGATGAAGCTTAATCAAAAAATCATCAGGTTTTACATCAAGGCCTTTTTCTTTTTTCAAGACGATTGCTGTAGATGACTCAATTCCTCTATTGCCAGCAAGGTCACCATTCACTTGTTTTAAGAGCTGTGACTCAAAATCTTGTAAATAGTTGTTGTCCAATGCGGCTACAACTGCCCGCTTAAGCTTTTTAGTGTGGTTATTGTTTAGGTTTGCCGTACCAACATTTCTGAGATTATCACTAATCCATTTTCTTCTATCTGCTGAGAACCCATACGAAACACTGTAAGTACCAAGAGGTAGAGCCTTCCCGCTAGGAACAAGAAAAGAAGTTTGTCCGACTTGGGCTGTAATACGAAGCTCACAGGAAATTCGTAAAGCATCAGATGACAATAATGCTAACGTACCCTCAAATCCAAATGCTTTAACTAAATATGCTATTTCTCTTAGATTTGGAGAATACAAGATGAATGTATCGAATAAAAGCAATTTGTTGACTAAAGACTGTAAATCAAAAAAGTTGCCTTCACCATTAAGGTAGATTTTCGAGCATAAACCGAAAAGATTATTTTGGATGTTCATTAGAAGAAATTGTTGCTCACTGATAGCATTAAATTAACTATTTTGCTGCGACTTCTCAGATATCTACTTTAATTATAGCTTGTTGAAAAATTAAGCTGCACCCATACAGACTTGATACCCTATCTTATTGATAACCCTTGGCAATCTGCCTCTGAAAATTAATAATAACCTATGTGAATCGTCTTTATAGACAAGTCAGCAAGCTAGCAATCTCCTCTAATGAATGTTTTGGATAATTGTGACTTGATCGCATTAATCGTCCCAAAGTTCTCCGTGTAGTATCTGACTCTAACGAAATTGCTCTGAATCCTTCTGTCTCAATCTTAAAATTTTGTGGAGAGATTTATAGAGTACGTCGATCGACTTCAACGGCCGCCACAAGAACGCTAACCAAAATTAAGATTTTTAGGATTCCAAAAAGCGAAAAATTTGTGTATCATACTCCGCAGTGGTGGAGGAGCGCCCCGAAGAACTGATTGGCAGATCAGAACTCCGAGGACTTCCATCCCTTGTTAAACACACTAACTCAGGAGGCGTTCATGATTGTACACCGTCAGCTTTGCTGTGGGGTTCTGAAAGGTTGGAATCAGGCCCCAAGCGTCATTAGTCGCATAATGGCTCCCATGTTTTTGTTCTCTTTGTACTAATCCAGGGAGAACATATTCATATGGCAGTCAGGCTTATTTTTCCTGACTCGGTAGCGTTCACCATTGAGTTGCACCTCTCGACAGGTAGACGTTATCGAGTCCAGATCACTTTGGATTTGCAAGAGCGGTTTTTGATCGTTGCGTCTGGCATTCTGCCCGACATTGGCGATAGCATTCAAGAATTTGTGTCCCAACTCAGCGAGATTGTGTCTAATCAATTGGCCCTGCTCAAATGGGATGGCACCAGTGACTTGATGACTGAGTATCAACTGATCCGCATTTTGCCCACCTATCGACTTCAGAGATCGTTTACTCGATTTGACATTGTGATGGATGATCCAGCCCTGATTTATGTGGAGGAACTCAACACCAAGACAACAATTCAACTGTAAAAATCGGCATTGCTGAACCACGGGATGAATTGCCTCAATGCGAAGGGGAACTAAATGTTCAAAGTCCCCCAATTTTGGGGGATTTAGGGGGCGGAAAAGTTGACACTTCTCTACAGATTCATCCTTTCAATCAGCAACGCCTAAAAATCAACTCCAAAAAAGTCAGGCGTTACCAAATCAAAAGCGATTTAGTTCATCTGGTAGCGCCATTCTTAATCGCCTGCAAACCAAATCAACAAAATGAGTTCTTACTCACCGATCGATTAACTTTCACAACCCAGGAATCGAACGATTGTATTCAGCACTACCATAGATCATGCAGATCATGTCTTCAAACTGGAGCCAGGCGATCGCTCTCTTCTCCAACCTTCTTGCCGTCACCTGTCATGCATCACCCAGCCCCCAATGACGACCTCGATCGCTGGCCCACCTTTGCCGAACTGCTGACCCGACTGCACCAAGAAGGAATTTTGATTCATCCTGACCAGTTGGCTGAGTTTTTGTTGGGGCATGGGCTACCCGTTGATTTGTGCTACGTCCCCGATCGCCTTAAGCCCAAAGCCGAAAAAATCAATGCTCACTACCAAGGAGACATGGCCCGCCTTGAAGAAATGAACGACCCCTATTGGCATCCACTCATCATCCCCGACTAACCAAAGACGCTGAGATGCAGACTGGTTGACAGTTTCTCTAACAAAAACAACCCCGCTACTGAATTGCCCATCGGATCGATCGCCGGACTATAACAAGCAATTGCCCCTTGATGAGGCACGATCGCCAACAGGGCCCCACTGACTCCCGATTTGATGGGTAGCCCAATCTTCACTGCAAACTGAGCCGATGCTTCATACAGCCCACAGGTCAGCATCAAAGCATTGACGATTTGCTGATGAGACTGAGTGACGACCCCAGGCTGGGACAACAACAACCCCAAACGTGCCAAATCTTCGACCGTGCCAGACAGACAGCAAATATGGTTATAAGTGTCGAGAGCGACTTCTACCTGGTCTAATTTTCCGGCTTGAGCCAGCATTTTGGCGATCGCTCGATTCGATTCATTCGAGAGCGATCGCACCGATTCCAGCATTCTGCGATCCAACACGAGGTGACTGTTTGCAGAATGGTTGAGCCACTGACGCACCTGTTCGCAGCGAGAAAAGCCATCTCTGCCAGGGAGTCGAGCCGCCAAAGCGATCGCGCCACTGTTGAGCATGGGGTTGCGGGGATGACCTCGATCTTGGCTCAGTTGTGTCAACGAGTGAAACGGCTGATCAGATGGCTCCATGCCCACATATTTAAAGACCTCTTCGGCTCCTGATTGCTCCAGCAAAAACATCAGCACAAAGGGTTTGATCACACTCATCAAGGCAAAGCGCTGTTTTTTTTCTCCGGCTGACCATTCTTGCCCTGCTCCCGCCAAAATCTTGACCGCCAGCACATTTGCGTCGGTTTGAGCCAACAGCGGGATGTAATCTGGCAGTCGCCCCCACTGCGTCCGCACTCTAGCTTGATCGACCCATGTAGATAGTTCAGCCTGAGTTAGTGCATTCAGTCCCACTGAGAAATTTCTCAAGATTAGCCTTTGTTTTGAGCATTTGGCTTTTGGCGGTCTGCGATCGACTAACTAACCAAATCGCCAGTTTTCAACGGCTACACTCTAAACTCATCTGTTTCGTCGGTGTAGTCGATCGGCAAAACCGCCATCAAATTTTCGTTAGGTCGAGGAATGTAATGTGACGAAAGGAACAATTTGTCGCCTTCTTTGCAGGCTGTCATCTTTTTGGCCGCTGCGATGCCTGCCTCGACTGAGATCTTAACTTCAGAAACGTTTCCGCGAACAATAATTGTGATGTAAGCGCCGCTCACCTTTTCCATCTCGACCAGGGTAACACGGGCAGCTTTCACCATTACGTCCGCAACTGCCAGCGCTGGGGGCAATCCCCGCACTTCAACCATACCCACCGCATATGCCATGACAATTTCCCTTCCGATCGCATGATACCAAGAATCATTTTACGCAGCTTCTCAACCTTTTGGTCAAAAATGGCGCTTCTTCAACAGAGATGCCTTTAAAAGCAGGGGAAAAGGTTCGAGGAGAGGCAAGGGTAGGCATGAAAAGTGGAGTCTACGGCATATTTAGCGAATCTGCGACTTCTTTAAGTCTCCCTGCGTGGTTTGTACCAATTCTCCGTAAAGCTGCACGTTTTTTAAATCTCCCCTAATCCCTTGAATACCAAATTGAAAATAGACTGCGCCAGATAATTCCTCAAAGTCCCCCAGAATGGGGGATTTAGGGGGCGAGGATCTGTAGCCAGTAAACGTTGATTTGATATAAGAAGGAGGGAAAATAAAAGAGTCCGGTTCCCTTTTGTGAGGGGGCTAGGGGGATCTAATCTATGCAACTTCATAGAGAATCGATGTTCATTGAGAATGACAGCAAAGCGATCGAGAATTGTAAATCTAGCGATCCTCTCCCCACTTTGTAAGCTTCTAGGGTCATTTTGGAATTGCGGTCGCACCCTAAAAAACACTCATCCCAGAAATCAACTCGCACAAAATGAAATCACTTAGTCAACTGCTAGAAGCATTAATTGCAGGACGGTCGCTCGCTTCGAGTCACCCGCAAGAAGTCGCGCCTCAGCTAGAAGCTCTAATACTGCAAGATAACATTCGCGCAAACGCATTTGGAATCACTAGAGAGAATGCTACAGAAACCACGCTCTTGAGAATTGAGTTGTTCCAAAAAGTCTATCCTGAATTTCTAGAGTTGTGCCAAAACAAACTTAAAATAACCAGGTTGGCGAATGAGACACTATGGAATTTATGGCTGCCGTTGGCAATACAAATCGCAGACTGGCGCAGAGCTAAATCGAATCCTCTAATTCAAGGATTTTTGGGCGGACAAGGAACCGGAAAGACAACACTTACAGAAATTCTAAAACTGATTCTAAAACACCTGGGATACCATGCTGTTAATTTCTCGCTGGATGACTTATATCTGACCTACGACGATCGCCAACGCCTGCAAGCCCAAGATCCTCGCATCATTCATCGTGGCCCGCCCGGAACTCACGACACCAAACTCGGCGTACAAATTCTCACTCAACTTAAGCAAGGTCAACCGACTCAGATTCCTCAGTTTGACAAATCACTCTGGCAGGGGGCAGGCGATCGCATTCATCCAAAACTCGTCTCAGCGGTTGACATTGTGCTCTTTGAAGGCTGGTTTGTAGGAGTGCGTTCTATTGAGGCGAGTGACTTTGAGACGGCACCCGATCCGATCGTCACAGCCAGCGACCGCACCTTTGCGCGAGATATGAACGATCGCCTTCACGACTACTTGCCGCTGTGGGAACACCTCGATCGCTTAATTGTGCTCTACGTTCCCGATTACCATTTGAGCAAAGCGTGGCGCAAAGAAGCCGAACACAAAATGATCGCTCAAGGTAAACCTGGACTGTCAGATGCCGAAATTGATGCCTTTGTGGAGTACTTTTGGCAGGCGTCGCATCCCCAATTGTTTATCAAACCTCTGGTCAGCCAGTCAGAATTCGTCGATTTGGTGATTGAAATTAACCCCGATCATTCACCCGGAGCCGTGCGGCGCATTGCATAGAGAACTCCAATCAGAATCGGCACGATCGCCACTCCCAGTCTCACGCTCTCACCGATCTCCCAACTAGAAAACGCATTAAAATACGCCATTCCCAGACAGCTAAACCAAAACAAAGCATCCCCTCTTTTTTGACGTTTAGAAGTCGCCATATTCATCAAAAAGTAGTGTGAGCCTGAAAAAGTAGTGTGAGCCTGACCACCAACGGCTAAATGAGTCCCGCAAAACCTTAAGATAACTCTAAAGTATCACCGGATCAGCGATCGTGAAAGCAATCACCCTTCTCGGTTCAACAGGTTCTATCGGCACGCAAACGCTTGATATTGTCGCCCAAGCACCCGATCAGTTTCGTATCGTTGGCATGGCGGCCGGCCGCAACGTCGAACTCTTTGCCCAACAAATTCGCCAGTTTCGTCCTCAAATCGTCGCCATTTGTGATCAGGATAAATTATCAGACCTGCGCGAGGCGATCGCTGACCTCGATTCCCAACCCATCATTCTGGCAGGCGAATCGGGCGTTGTCGAAGTTGCCCAATATGGCGACTCAGAAGCGGTTGTTACGGGCATTGTTGGTTGTGCTGGGTTGTTGCCCACAATCGCCGCGATCAAAGCTGGAAAAGACATCGCCCTCGCCAACAAAGAAACCCTGATTGCAGGCGGGCCGGTCGTCTTGCCGCTGGTCAAAAAACACAACGTCAAACTGCTGCCCGCCGATTCAGAACATTCTGCAATCTTCCAGTGTTTGCAGGGCGTTCCTCAAGATGGACTAAAGAAGATTATTCTCACTGCGTCCGGTGGGTCGTTTCGCGATTGGGAAGTCGATCGCCTCTCTGAAGTCACCGTCGCCGACGCACTCAAGCACCCCAACTGGTCAATGGGTCGCAAAATTACCATCGACTCCGCCACCCTGATGAACAAGGGCTTGGAAGTCATTGAGGCGCATTACTTGTTCGGGTTGGACTACGACGACATCGAAATCGTCATCCATCCCCAAAGCATCATTCACTCGCTGATCGAATTGCAGGATACCTCCGTATTGGCGCAATTGGGCTGGGCTGATATGCGGTTGCCCCTCCTCTATGCATTGTCCTACCCCGATCGCATCCCCACTGGCTGGGAACGTCTCGATCTGGTCAAAGTCGGCAGTCTCACCTTCCGATCGCCCGATCACCAAAAATATCCCTGTATGAATCTGGCTTACGCCGCAGGTCGCGCTGGAGGCTGTTTACCCGCCGTTCTCAATGCCGCTAACGAACAAGCGGTCGCTCTCTTTTTAGATGAGAAAATTCGCTTCCTGGACATTCCTCGCCTGATCGAAGAGACCTGCGATCGCTACCAATCTCAAAACAAGTCAGACCCCAGCCTAGAAGACATCATCGCGGCTGACCAATGGGCCAGACAAGCCGTTTTAACGACCAGCCAATCATCAACTCAACGTGAATATTTCTTAGCCAAGCCATGAAACCCTGACACTTCAAGCTATCTTTCTGTGAAAGTTAAAAATAAAGTGCCATACTGATCTGCTGATTGGTGATTTTGAAATCATTCCTGAGATAGAGGTTTGTCTCTTGAATCTCTACTTGGGGCTACCGCCGAGATAGACCGTGATCACTGCGATAGCCAATTTTCAGCCGTTTATCCTTCAGACAGTCTCATGAACGATCGCTCCCACACAGAGAACGTTCGGAAAGTTCGCTTTCCATTTTGGGCGTACCTCAATCAACCGCTTTTTCACCCCAATCAGCCCTTTATTCTCAAACCATCCCGATTTCAGCGCTATCACCATGTTCAAGAACTAGAGCGATGCTGGCTCTTGTCTGAGTTCCATTTGCTCGAACATTGTTGGCGACAAAAGTACGACGATCGAAGCCTGTAATCGTTCAGGTAGAAAAATCGGCTCTTTGGGTGTTGCTAAATGCAGAATGACCAACGGCTACGGCTTCTACGTTCTGCATTCTGCACGCTCAATTTTGCAATTTTCTACTCTCTCATCAAGCTAGAAGCGTTTGGCAAAAAGATATCGGTTGTTAAGGAACTGGCTGCAATACCCGATAGCGACATTAACAGTAAGCCATCTGGCTTAAATCGGATCAAAGTGCTGCTGGAGTTGAGTCCGGTTCCCTGTTCGATCGCCACCTCACTGAGTTGGATATCCGCAGGCAAACCGATGCGATCGATCCCTGCTTGAAAGTCCGTAACTTCGCTAAATCCACCTTGATGCAGCCTGAAAACATCAGCACCGTCACCTCCAGTTAATTGGTTGTTCCCGGCTCCGCCGTCGAGAATATCGTTCCCTGTCCCGCCCCAGAGAATATCGTCCCCTGCACCCCCGCGGAGAATGTCATCGCCGCCAAGTCCCTGTAAAGAGTCGTTTCCTTCCTGACCGTTGATTACATCATTAGAATCGTCAAAGCCTGTCACCTCGTTGTCCAAATTATTCAAGAAGGTTACTGAGTTGCGGTTAAAGATTTGAGTAATGATGGCATTCACATTCAGCACATCAAACGAGTCTTGAATGGAAGTTTCTCCATTAAATACAATGTTGCCCAACATGGTCGGCACATTGCTTTCTGTCAAGAAGTTGTCGAGATCTTCTAGCTCAAAGTTTTTGATCAGAATGCTTATATCTTGCACTCCTTCAAATGTCATGACCAGATCCTTCCCTTGCTGATTGAGGAGCAGGTTTTTGGCGATCAGTTGTGACCCCTGAAAATAGAGAGTGTCTACTTCTCGAACGATGTCTTCTGATGGAACTCTACTGGTGCCAACGCCGCCAAAATTTCTGATTTCATAGCTGCCTGTTGTCAGCGTAAAGGAGCGGGTTCCTCCAGCACCATCCAAGATTTGAGGAGGCGTGATCACAACTGGATCAGGGGGAACGATCGCGCCTGAAAGAACAATTAGATCTTCTGGAACTTGAGGGCTGGGATCGCGAGTCTCTATAGTAGTTGGAGTGGGACGATCGTTCGACGGTGTTGGATTGCTGATAGGATTGGTCGGTGAGATAGAATCCGGTCGATCAACTGGAAGAGAAGGCCCCCCTGCTAGTACGCGGAGCGTTTCTGTAAGCGCGTTAGTCCTCAAAAGCAGTGCATCGTCAAATGCCACAGTTGGGTTATTAAAATTGCTGCGGGTAAGCGTGAAAGAGGTGGGGATGGAAACAGACGGATCGCCCTTCAATTCAAAAAATTCAGGGGAGGCGCGATTAGGGAAACTGGTGCGCTGTCGTTCAGTGTTTCGTGCAGTTGTCAATGTACTCAAATTGTAGTTCTGCGCTGAAGAGGCAGGGATGGAAGCAGGCAATTGTTGTGTTGTCTCAGGTAAGGCATAGGAACGATCGTAATTTGTTGAAGCTTGAACAATTGTCACCAATCCAGAAAATTGAAAACTCCGAGTCACTAATTGGTTTAGTTTTTCATATCCAGCCTGGCTAACTGAGTTGCTTCCAATGGTCGGTAAATCATCAGCAAGGTTAGTTTTTGAAGCAGTGGGGGCATGAAAGGCAGTCGCTTTTTTTGCGGGAATGGGTTCGATCGGTCTTGAACCAGATGACTTGCTGGAAACAGGCGTAGAAGCGTTTTCTTGAGAAGTTTTGGATTGCAACCAGCGACGCAGGATGGCTAATACAATGAACCGAGTTGCAGGATCAGGATGCTCTTCTGATTCAGCCGCTGGGTGTTGGGCAACCATTGGGGTAGAAGCCTCCTCTGGCTGAAAGCACTGCTCCTCATTGAGTAAGTACAACTGGTTTTGTTGAATCAAATTGAGAAACTTAGCCACTTCCCAAATCTCTAACGTTTGTGCCGTGAGAAATCTTGAGTAGCGATCAGGGAAATGCGTTACCAAAATTATCTTCGAGCACGCGATCTCTGATGCAATCTCCAATGCATTCTCTACCTCAGTCTCGTAAAGCGTCACCTCGTCATCATGGCTCACTTGCTCAAAGATGTGACTTGGCAAAACATTAACGCCCCGTTCCTGCAAATTCTGAAGGATCTGGGGCGTACGACTCGGCTCAAAGCTGCTGAACAAATAACTCAGTGTTGCCGTCATTGCAATCACTCTGACACGTATTTCAGAATCAACTAACAGACGTTGAGTTTCTAAAATCAATTGCTCAGATTGTGTTCGATGACTTCTTACGAGATATGGTTTCTCTTCGGTGTAAAGATGGGCTAAAGTGTCACAGGCAAGAAGAATTGGCAGTGGTTTGTTACTCACTGATCGCTGCACCCCTGTTGATGAAAGAAGTGATCAGAACCCTCTGAACCCAAAAAACTACCAGACAGACAAAAAACACCAAAGGTCGAGTCAGGTACAGAAGCTCCCGATTCCAGAAACGGAAAATTTAGCGCTCTCAATTGAGGCAGCAAGGCAGCAATCAAAGCTAGGAGTGAATACAGTTCTGATTTTATTCTCTGGTAGTCTGCTTGTCACATAGCCTATCACAATGAAGTAAGTACCGAGGTACTATTACTCTCAAACTCTCGGAGCGCAGAATAGACTTGGGCGATCTCAGAAGAACTACTGAAGAGTGTAATATTTTTTGCCTCTACGAAAGGAATTGAGGTGTGACAGTTGTGACAGCATCTGAAACGCTGTATCAAGTACACGTCTAAAAATTGTCTGAAACATAGAGAGATTGATGAGCGACTCCGCAAGATTCCTGTCAAATACTGTGCAGGTTAAGCAACTAGCACAATAGAACCTGTGTATCTTCATGAGTTTGGTGGGTTATTTACGAACTACATAATGTCCTGGTTTTTGCTCTTCTTTAACAAACGGCTTGGGCGCAGGTTGACCTGAATCGGTGATTTCAGCCTCTAATGTCCAGGTTTCGATCGCGTTGATAATGTCTGCCATCACTTCGGGGTTGGGTGCCTTTAAGTGCGATCGCACCGTCTCCAAACTGGGTAAAATTTGCTCTACCGCACCAAGAAACTTAATCGTGCCAACTGGGCCGCGATTTTTTAGGTAGGGTGTGATTTTCTCAAAAAAGCGCTCCATTAGTTCGGGCTGTTTTTCAAGCTGTTGCAGCAGTTCGGGCAATCTGGACTCTGGAGGAGCCTCACTCGCCGACTCGCCCAACGCTTTAATTGCGGCTTCCTCAAGCCAGGCATTAATGCTTTTTCCTGCCTGTTTCGCCTGATGAGAAATGTCTCGATGAATCTCTGAGCTAGTGCGGAAGGGCAATTTTCCAGAAAAGGTCACAGGCTTCTCTGGCTCGATGTTCTCTTGTTCGCAAAACGTTAAATAGGTATCGATCGTTTTACGGAATTCTTGTTCAGCCTCTTCTACCGTTTTTCCCCCAAAGGGCAAGGAATCACGACTAATATTGGTCACTTTGCCACAGATTAGCCCTGCCTTTTCATCTACCCAAAGGGATGCCGTGTAGTTCCGGTAAGTCAGCATGAATCTTACTCTTCTCCATTTTCCAGCTTGATCAAAAAGTCTCGAATATCAATTAGTTGACAATCTGTGACAGTTTCTTCTTGCGGTCGGCGAAAGAACAGGACAACCCGCCCGGAGCACATTACCACAACACAAATTCTGTCGTCGATGGGTCTTACTCTGATTTCCCTCAGAGCATTGAGTAAGTCAATCACACTCGACCAGGAGATACGAGGGGGTGGTGATTCTGTAAGGATGGATGTGAGGGTGTTTTGCTGCTCATTGGTAAGTTCACGAGGGTAGATGCACATTCAGATTCTTAGTGATCACAGGTTGGACTGACCTATAAATCTTGAGCAAACACTAAAAGTTGTCGCCATGCTGACAGGTTTCTGAGAGCAGGCGATTTCAGTATTACTCACGAGCCAGAAACATCCTGACAGAAATTTTCTGACCAAGATTTTACTTCAGCATAACCTGAAGCTCCACATGAATACTAGAGCCTGGCTAAGGGATTTTACTGAGTTCGCAGTTAGCGTTCAGTAATTATCCAGAACCTGAAGCGATTGGTGCAAAAACTATCGGTCAGTCCAACCTTTAATGCACATTCGATGATGATATCACTCCGAAATATCATTGTCAACTATTTTAGTCCGTCTGTGAGTTTTGCAGTATCAGTTTTGATATCAAAAATAAGAAAGATTATGGGGCAGTATTGACATCATAAAATCCTTGATTTAGAGTTTTAGTGTGCCTCAGTCGGCAACAGCAAGCACTCAAACTTTTCAAAAAGGGCTTAAATATGACCTGTTCTTCTGACTGCAATCCAAGCAATTGTCCCTTTGTCAGCGATCCTCAGCGCCCTAGACGCTATATCTGTCTCAAATGTGGGTTAGAGCGTGATATCGGAGATAGAATTCGACCTAACCCTTTTCTGCTGCTTTTATTGATATTAATTTTAGCCGCTAATCTGGTATTAGTTCAGCGATCGTCTTTCTTCCAATCTACGCCTGCTCCCATCAAGTCACCCTCTCGGCAATCTCTGATAAGCCCTTAATTAGAGAACGACTAGTATCAAATCCAAGACGGCGAACCCACTCTAGTCAGCGTTGTGGAACCAAAGTAGATCTTTAGGATTGGTAGTGCCTTACGGGTATCTCAAAGAGCAGGTGGCAGAAAGGTTCATCGAATTCGCGTTAAATCAATTCACTCAAACGGAGGCATCCTGTGTTGAAGCTCAAAAGCTGGTTCCAACAACTTCTCTCACCGCAAAGCAGTCCGTCGATCGTGACTTTCCGACCTGCCCAACTGTGTAATAGCTCATTTAGACCCAATCCGGAACAAGAGGCGATCGTCACTCAGACCATCTCACCTCGACGAGCCGGACAAATTGAATATCAAGGCTCTTGGTGGACGGCTCGCTGTTATGAAGAAGTGACCCTGGTACCAGGGGACATTGTTTACGTGATCGTTCGACAACATGTTCTGACACAGTATGTCATCCCTGATCCGTTCGCCCGACCTGTTAAAAATCTGCCAGAAACCTCTGCTAAAAATGCCTTTTGTACTCTGGTGTGCGAAGCAACTAATCAAAACAAGAAACCATCATCTTGAAGGGCTTTCAGAGAGTTACTGCTACCAGAGCTTCTTCTGAAAACAAAGGTTTTGGGTTGAGTGTTCTTTATCGCGCATTGGTTGAAGCAGTAGTCACAAGATGCAACAGCGCTTCCGCCAGAAATGCAAAGTCAGAGGGCACCCTTTGTCATACAGTTGTCAACGCTAACTGTTTTGCCGCCAGCGCTTGGCGAATTCGTCGATCGTCGCTTTAGGAACTTGCCCTTGTAGCCATTCGAGTGCCCGGTCTTGATGCGGGAGCGATCGGTAGTTTTTGGCAACGCTGATCAGACTGATGCTGGGTGCGGGGGTTGGTGCTGGAGTTGGCTTTGGTGCGGGGGTCGGTGTGGGAGCGGGTGACGGATTAGAGAGCAGGGCGGCCCAAGTTTCAGAACCCACTACGCCAGTCGCAGGGAGTTTTCTAGACTGTTGAAAGGTGATCACAGTGGCTTTGGTGCGAGGGCCAAATGAACCGTCAGGCGTTCCCAGATTAAAGCCTTTAGCGTTGAGCAAGTTTTGCAGTTCTTTGACGACCTGACCTTTGCAGCCCACACTTAAGGGAATCTTGCCCTTGAGCAGCTTTTGTAGCCCATCTAAATCGCCGTTAAATTGATTGAGATCGACATTGCCATCGATGCCTTTGACGGTTCCGGATTCGGAGTATTGATGAAATACCCAGGATTTCCAGGCGCTTGGTACAAAGGGAGTGCGGGTGCCAAAGTTGGCGATCCAGAGCGGATAGGAGCTAAATCGAGTGGTGTTACCCAGCTTTTCTTCCCAAAAGACGGGGTAGGTGTAGATGAGGGGTTTGCGTCCGGTGGCTGACTCGATCGCTGAGAGCCATTGAGCGGCGCGATTGATCACGGTAGCGGCATCCAGGTTGTCTAAAATTTCTAAATCTAAAACAGGCGGTAAATCGGATGGCTCATAGTTGCCTTTGATTTGTTGTAAAAAGTTGTTGGCCTGCACGATCGGATCTTTGCCTGCTCGAAAGAAGTGATAGGCACCGCGCACCAGTCCGACTGTTTTCATGCCAGCCCAATTTTTGGCAAATGAGGGATCACTGCTGCTTGCGCCCTCGGTTGCTTTCGCAAATCCATAAAAAACGCCTTGACTGGCCACCGTCGGCCAATCGATATCGCCTTGATAATATGAAACGTCAATTCCTTCTAAAGCCATGTTTGCCCCTTTGTACTGCTTGTTTTAATCAATTCAATTGAACGGATCAGAATTCCAAATTTTAAACGCTAATTGCGATCATGCGGCAGAAGACGGGCTGAGACATCAGACAGAAGACATTAGACAGAAGACATTGGACAGAAGACGTTGGACAGAAGCAATGTTCACCTTACGTTTGGTAAGTTGTTTTTTGGGAATGACCTTAGACAGAAAATCAAAGACTTGTCTCCAGAGCCTAAAGTCTAGAGTCTAAAGTCTAAAGTCCGAGGTTCAACGTCCAAAGTCTTTCGCCGATCTTTTCACTTACCAGTGTATTTCCTGCAAGGTTGAGGTGAATGTGATCTTGGTAGAGCGTTTCAGGCTGATTGGCTGCATTGAATAAGGGCAAAAAGTCGAGATAAGTGATCGCTTCAGATTGAGTAAATTCTATAAGTCGCTGACGGGCTTTGACTTCGTAATCGCGCGATCCGGGTTGACCGATTTCTCGCAGCAAGGGAGTCATCACTAAAAGAAACTGCGCCCCGCTCTGCTTGACGAGAAGATGAATCTGCCGAATAGCTTCTAGATTTGCGCCGACTCGATCGCCCCCTTCTGCATAAACTGCTTTCAATTCCTCGGACACAGGCGGCGGCGGTAAAAAGCGATTGAACGCTTCGATCAGGGCCAGAGGAGGTTTGCGATCGGGATAGTTGCGATCGTGTCCCACGGGTAGAGGGGTTGGAGCCGTGGCAAATAAATCGTCTGTGTTGATTACCAGCACAACTGCCTGAGCGTCAAAAAGTCCGAACTGCTTGAGATACGCTAATTCATTGCGAGGGGCCCAGGAGTTGGCGGAAGCGTTGAGAACTTCAAGGGGAACGCTTTTGGAGGATCTAAGCCAGGTTGCCAGCATTTCTGACAAGGTGTTGGGTTGATCTGTCCACCAGCCGCCATTGACGATCGAGTCTCCAATCATCAAAATTCGCAGCGTTGCGTCGGGGCGCTTGGTTGAAATGGAATCGCTCCGCATCGAGAACTCATTGATCTCAATCCGATTGCCAAAGCGTCGGACTTTTTGATTGGGCGCTAACAAGTAACCAATGTGGGGATCAGCTAAATAAAGTAGTGGATCACCAAACCCAAACAAAAGCCGCAGGGCAATTTCTAACAGGATCAGGAGTACCGTCACGAGCAGGAAAGCGACCCCTTGCGGGTAACTCAGAGAGAGCGACACAAGTTTCAGCACATAGATGACGAGTGAATTTGCTTTTCTATCTTGACCTGTGCGGTAACATCCGTCTTCCGTAGCGTGGTTTGGGATTATGAGAATTGAATTGATAAATATTCACAGCCAGCGTTGGTTAGATTACTAGAACTAATCAGATACAAAAGATAAAATAATGCTTGAGAAAGAGGGTGATCCTTCATTTCGTCACTACCTTGGGAGTGAAATTAGTTACACACTTTTTAGACACTACTGGAGCGTACAATCATGTCAGACCTGAACCGTGGCATCATGAAATTTGAAGGGGCAGACAGTCCCGCTGCAATCACTGTGTCGTCTGTGGTCATTCTTGGCAGCATTGCTGTTTTGATTCTTTGGGCTTTGCATTCTGCCTATATGGTGGGTTAGTGATTTGCTTTTGGCCGTTAGGATTGTGAAGTAAATAACCCATAATGGCTGGCAGTTAAAACCGCGCCTACAAGCACGAAGTCTGCCTTCGCAGACTAGGAAGATGGTTCAATCTGCGAAGGTGGCTTTGTTGAAATAGCCTTTTACGTTTTGTGTTCTATAGCAATCCGAAATCACTCGTGAAATGCAAAATTGATCGTGCCCCCTAAATCCCCCAAAGTTGGGGGACTTTGAGCCGAGAGACTTCCTAAATTCCAAGACCCATTCCCAAGTTTCAAAGTCCCCCAGAATGGGGGATTTAGGGGGCGAAGCGAACTGGAACGGAGCGACAAAAATCTGCTCATGGCTCATTTAGGATTCCTATAGCTAACCCCCAAAAGTGAATGGTCTATTTTCCTTTGATTGGGTTGGCTCGACGCACTAAGGCATCTGCGGTGACGGCTAGTACCAGGACAGCCCCCTGAACAATGTTTTTGACGCTTTGTTCTTGATTGAGCAGATCTAAACCGTTGTCGAGACTGCCAATGATTAAAGCACCCAGCACAACTGCCCAAACAGAACCTCGTCCGCCAAACAAGCTGACTCCACCAATGACAGCGGCAGCGATCGCATTCAACAACAACGTGGCACTAATCTGAGTCGCAACAGCAGTACTGCGAGAGGTGAGCATGATTCCTGCAACTGCTGCCAGCGTCGATGCCAGCGTGAAGACTGCAATCTTCATGCCAATCACATTGATCCCGGCGCGACGAGCCGCTTCTTCATTACCGCCCACTGCATATAAGTGTCGCCCAAATCCAGTTTTGCGAAGAATCAGCCAGAACACCACAATCAAGCCCAGCGAAATCATCACCGCTTGAGGAACACCCTGATAGGACTGGAACAGAAACACCAACAAGAACACGAGCGCGAATACGGCGGCGACCTGTGAAATTAAGTTAGTCACTTTGCGAGTTCTCAATCTCGATCGAGCGCGTCGCCCTTGTTCATACCACAGACCCAAAGCGTATAAGCCTGCCAGCACAATTGGAAGACCCCAACTCAAAGCAGGATTGAGATAAGTCGGTGCTAACGATCGAATCACCGGATCTCGAACAATCAGCGTACTTTGGGCCCCCATGACAAGCAGCAGGAATCCGGCATAGCCGATCGACCCCGCCAATGTCACAATGAAAGAGGGAACGCGAAGAACAGCAACAAAAAAGCCGTTGACCAATCCAATCACGGCTCCGGTTAACAACGCTGCTCCGATCGCTGAGGCCGCATTCCAGTTTTGGTAAACCGACAGCGTGGCCATCACAGCGGCACAGGCTTGAGCAACCGCCGCCAAACTTAAATCAATTTCGCCCAACAGCAACACCAACACCGCCGCAGTACTCAAAATACTGATGACAACAATTTGCTGAGTCAGGTTTGAGAGATTTCTGGCTTGTAGAAAAACACCGTTTGTTGTGAGTTGAAAGTACAGGGTGATGATTGCTAATGTGATCAGGACAGGGAGAAATCCTAAATCACCGCGAATCAGCGATCGCAGGCTCAACTTCTCTTTGGGTACTAAAGGCGCGATTTCGGCATCCCCGGTAGAAGGCTGTTGTTCGACGACATTTTCTCGATCGGTGGTGGGATTCGTTTGATCTGAACTTTTCATATCAATTCCTATTCATGAGTCAGGGGTTTGCGGTGGACGGCCCCCGTGATCGAAGCAACAATTTGTTCTGAAGTGCTGTTTTTGATATCGAAGGTGTCTGCTCGTTCTCCAAGCCGCATGACGACAACGCGATCGGCGACTTCAAACACGTCACGCAAATTGTGAGAGATGACAACGACGGCCAATCCTTGCTGCTTGAGGCGCTTAATTAGATTCAACACTTGCAGCGTTTGAGCAACACCGAGAGCAGCCGTTGGCTCATCTAACAACACGACTTTGGGATGACGCAAAATGGTTTTGGCAACTGCAATACACTGACGCTGACCGCCCGACAGAGCCGCCACAGGTCGCCGCACCGAGGGAATTTTGACATCAAGCGTCTTTAATACATCCAGGGTTTGCCGCTCCATTTCTGTCTCATCGAGAACTTTGAGAACGCCTGGAATGATTTGGCGATAAGCTTCACGACCCAGCCAGAGGTTGGCGACTACATCTAAATTGTCACAGAGGGCCAGGTCTTGATAGACGGTTTCGATTCCCAACCGAGTCGAGTCTTGGGGACTGGCGATCGCCACTTTTTGCCCATCAATGAGAATGTCACCCTGATCGGGAACATAGGCCCCAGACATGGTTTTGATTAGGGTCGATTTTCCGGCACCGTTGTCACCAACTAGCCCGACCACTTCACCCGCATAAACCTCAAAATCAACGTTTTTTAGGGCATGTACGCCGCCAAACGATTTGTTAATGTTGCGTAACTCCAGACGTGGCACTCGTTGCGGAGCGGCCCCATTAGGAATGGTTGAGACTTGACTTTCCACAAATTTAACTCCCTAAATGCGATCGAACGGTTGGCTTTCAGATTGAGACTATGAATTCGATGATTTTTTCGCTTTGGTGTCAAGCGTCTGCCCCCAAGCTGCCAACTTTGGGGACTTTTGGATCAGATTTCCGGTTCAAAGTCCTCCAGCATTGGGGGTTTAGGGGGCTGCCCGGATGAGTCACCGTCGCGAAATTTTTCATCGAGTTCACAGTGTTCTACCCTGGTTGTTTTAGCCTTTGCAGGTTCCGGTAGTGTCTCCGGTCAAACCATTGCAAATTTGGTCTTTGGTTAAGTAGCCATCAGAGATGACGGTTTGCTGTACGTTGGTTTTGTCAACCGCGATCGGAGTCACCAAAACAGAAGCAACTTGTCCGCCTGCTTTTGTCTGAGTTTGACCGTTGACGAGAGAGCCTGGATCAGTGCCATTACTTAGGGCAGCAACGAGTTGGGCGGTGGCTTGAGCTTCTTGAACGATTGGTTTATAGATAGTCATCGCCTGATCACCCGCCAGAATATTTTGAATTCCACTTAGCGTTGCATCTTGTCCAGTGACGAGAATCTTACCGTCTAGTTTTTGCGATCGCAAAGCTGCTACAACCGTATTCGCCATTCCATCATTGGCCACGTACGCAATCTGAACGTTGTTCTTTTCTTTAGTCAATACGCCTTCCATTAAAGATTGGGCGCGACCATTATCCCAATTAGGCGTGTATTGATCGAAAATCAGATTTACGTCTTTGTTATCGATCAAGGGCTGCAACGCTTTCATCGCACCTTCGCGGAATTGCAGGGCGTTGTTATCGGTTTGGGAGCCGTTAATCATGACCAAGTTTGCGCCTTTTTTCAGTCCGTAAGCGCCTTTGCGAAACTGATCGACAATGTACTGTCCTTGCAGTTCGCCGACTCGCACATTGTCAAATGAGACGTAATAAGCGGTGTCGGGATCTTGAATCAAGCGATCGTACGCAATCACAGGCACCTGACTCGCTTTGGCCCGCTGCACAATCACAGAGGCTTTTTCGCTGTCTTTGGGGTCAACAACCAGAATGCAGGCTCCCTTTGTCAAAACAGCTTCGGCCTGATTTTGTTGAGAGTCGGCATCATTGTTGGCGTTGGAGTATTGAATCGTCGCACCCGGAACTGCTTTCTTGATTTCCTGGTCTAGCAGGGGGCGATCGTAGGCTTCATAACGAGCCGAGGAGTCCGATTCGGGGAGTAGAACGCCGATATTTTTGCATCCCTTAGCAGCAGAAAACTTAGTTGCAGTTTCGTTGTTTGCAGCGTTGGTTGTCGTGTTGCCAGGTGTATTGTTAGACGTATTGTTTTGTGCAGTGTTTGTATTGCTACAGGCAGTAAAAAAGATAATTCCTACCAGCGGCAGAAATTTAGTCAGTTTTCTAATCGTATTCATGGAAAAGTTTTGAATCCTTGTGGTTCTCTGAAGTGTTGTTATATTGTGAGTTTAGCAGATATTTTTTTGTGTCTGTCAAATTGACTACCATTTTCAAAAAACTTTACGTTCTAAGATTAAGTTTTAATATAAAACCTGTGGGCAGAGATATTATAGATCTGTGTTAAATCTATCTCCACCCACATGACAAACTTAGAACGAGAAGACCGTTCTCACGACACCAATCACAGTATCTTCGTTCGCTTCGTTAAATTCTGGATTGGTTACCCAAATGACACCCGGTGTAATCGAGATATTGTCGTTGAGGCGATGACGGTAAAAGGCTTCTAGGTGTAAAGAAGTATCGCGATCGCGCTGTCCAATTCCTCCCGAAGACGAGGTGAGCTTGGGTTGTTGACCCACTAAAATGCCGCCCAGATTCCCCTGCTTTAACAGGTCAGGAAATGCCAGCGTAACTGCCCAGTTCCACACATCTCCATCGCCTCGGCCGACATACCGATGATTGGCATAGCCAACCCAACCCCCCAATGCAAACTTAGGCGACAGTTGAAAGGTGCCTGAAATACCATAGGCATTCACATTTACAGGAACGCCAAAATTGCTGTTGGACAAGTTGCTTCCGGTTGCGGTCAGGTTAAACTCGTTGCCCGGAGTCAGCGTGTCAAACGGAGTATAGGCATTGATGTAGGTGAAACCGATGCGTGAGGAAGTTCCCAGATTCAAAATAAACTGGGCTAGTGCGCCATATTGACCGTCAGTTAGACCGTTTTTGTCGGCTGGATTGTTTGCCACCGAAGTCAGATAAGCCAGGTTTAATTCACCTGCTGTCCCAAACTGGTGCCGAATCCCAATCCCTGCGCCGCCAGAGTAGTTGTAAATTGGGTTCCGTAAGGCAAACAGCGAAACGGCTCCACCATCAAAGTAAGGGTTTAACTGAGACGATGCATCCAAGTCCACAAAGCCATTTCCAGTACCAGCGAGGTAGACATTGGTATTGGCACTGATCGGGAATCGATAGCGCAACAAACTCAAGCTCACCTGATTGCGGCTGTCACCATCAAATTCAATGCGCCCCATGTTAGTGCCGAGAGTGCCCGATCCGACGACACCCGTGGGACTGGTCGGGTCAAACCGTGTCGCACCCAAGGGCGTAACGTTGTTAGCCTGCAATCGAGTCGTCAGCAAGTCTCTACCCGAAAAGCTAGTGTTGAGATTGAGCCGCACCCGATAGCCCAGGGTTGGGTTCTTTTCGACCTCTTGACCTGTGACCACATTATCGCCCTGAATGGGGCTAATCAAGCCGAAAATCACTTCTCCTTGCAGTTTGGTGGTGGTGGAGAATTGCTGGCTTTCTAGCGTCGCGGTGCGGGCTTCTAGTGCATCGACTCGTCCGCGAATGGTGGCTAGCTCGACTGAAAATTCTTGCTGGAGTCGCTGAAGAGTTGCCAGGTCTTCTTTTTTGACGAGATCGGCTGTCGAAGCAGCAATTAGTTCGTTGACGCGATCGAGACAAGCATTCAGTCCAGCCGCGAATTCGTAGCGAGTCAGGGCGCGATTGCCGCGATAGGTTCGGTCAGGATAGCCCGCAATACAGCCGTAGCGTTCTACGAGAGATTGCAGCGCCTGAAATGCCCAATCAGTCGGTCGCACGTCAGACAGTTGAGAAACAGAAGTAACCTGATCGATCGCCGTTGGTGTCTGAGCTAGAAGTTGCGGTTTGGTCGGCTGTAAAGCAGGATTCTCAACAGGTTGAGTGTGGTTAGGATTTGCAGCTTTCTCGATCCCTGAACGAGTTGTTTGTGCCAGAAGAGGCGAGGCGATCGTACTTTCCGCAGACGTTGACTGAGTGATGTCCTTGGTCGGTTGAGCCTTCGGGACAGCCTGCAAATCTACGACTTTTTCGGCAGTTTTGAGCGGATTGACAGTGGGCAAATCGACAGCAGGCAAATCGATAGAAGTCTGAGCGGCTCGAACGATCGCCGGAGACAACAAAGAAAGGGTTGCGGCGAGTGCGATCGAGTTGGCGAAAAATTGGTATTTCAAAATTCTTTCCTCACAGCTTGAATGAATATCCAAATTACAAAGTGGCACCGAGCTAGTCCGATGCCTGGGGGCAAAAAATAATGATTTCAGAATTAGCTTCAGTCCAAAGAAACCTCAACAGTTCTCAACTAGAAGTCCATCTGAATTTTGTTTTCAGCACCATGTTTTTCCAGCACAATGCAAAATGAGCGAACCATAGAGCAACGCTAAAGAATTTTTAAGTTCAGTCGATCGAAGTGAGGTTGAGCGTCGAATTAGTCTTCTCTACGATGCCTTCGGCACTTCTGTTATTTCTAATACATTTTAGAATAGTTTGTTTTAGGCTTTATTCTCCTCTGCCACAGGATAGAGGTGATTGCAAAGAATAAATGTAAAGAAGAATCTATTAAACTGTAAAGCCCTCCTGAACGACTGTTTGAAAGTTTGGAACTCAAAATCGTTCATAAAGAGTAGCTGGAAAAAGATCAAATTCTTTAGGGTTAATCGACCTTCAATTGTTAAGAAAAATGACTAAAGTGGCGAAAAAGAAGGCGGCTAATTTCCAATTTGAATGGTTAAGATTTCTACTAGATTAGGCTGCTTAAATTTATATGAGTAGAGCTGTTTTCGTAGCAATTCTTATTAGTGAGCCTTTCTGAATCTGATTATTCAATTGTAAAATAATGCTACTCTGTGTACTGTCGAATTTTGATTATCTGAAGCGTTCTCGATCGCAGGCGAACCCTGGACATCTTCCCTAGCCCCCCTTAAAGAAGTCAGTAGATTGCATAGAGTTTTGGCGTTGCTGATTGGAGGGATGAATCTGTGGGAAGTGTCCATCTTTTCGC
>NZ_JBJPHS010000006.1:0-145621 GCF_052939495.1 Phormidesmis sp. 146-12
ATTATCCTCAAGCCTATCCGCTGGGACTATTGAGAATGGTGCAAGATCTGAGTTAGCAAAGATCTGGTATCTGGCAGCCCTTGCATTGCTGCAATTTTTGTGTGTCATTGCTTGGGGCGTTTTCTCACACGCTCAGGGGATTGCTCAGATCGCGCCAAATCGTACTAGTCCCACGCTCATTTCTCAAACGCTCATTTCTCAAACAAAGACTGGGAAGGTTTCGATAGCGCTTGTTCGTGCCCAAACATTGAACATCCGGGGCGCAGAGCAACTTGCAGCCGGACAAGCAGAAGCGGCGATCGAAACTTGGAAGCAAGCCGAAGCCGCATATAAAGCAGCAGGGGATAAACTAGGCACACTAGGCAGCCAGTTAAACCAGGTGCAAGCCCTGCAATCTCTGGGTCAATATCGACGCGCTAGGATAACTCTAGAGCAAGTCAATACCCAACTGCAAAGCCTGCCAGATTCTGCTTTGAAAGCTGATGGACTCAGGAGTGTAGGGATCACACGATTTCGAGTGGGCGATCTGAAAGAAGCTCAATCAGTTTTGCAGTCTAGTTTGACCATTTCTCAGCGCCTGAATGCGAATGCGGGCCAGAGCTATACGCTACTAGCCTTGGGAAATGTCACCAGGGCACTCCAAGAACGTGAGAAAAAAGACGGTGGAAAAAATGCGGCGAATGAAGCAATCGCTTTCTATCAACAAGCCGCTACACTAGCCCCTGACGATCTCACGCGATCGCAAGCCAGATTGAACCAGTTGAGCCTTTTAGCCCAAGCAAGCCCAACCCTCGATCAAGCTCCTCTACTCGCAGAAATTCGATCGCTGCTCAAGCGTCTGCCCCCAAACCGTGCATCAATCTATGCCCAGGTCAATCTGGCAGAAAGCCTGATGAAAATGAGCAACCAGGATCAACGAGACATTGCACAACTGCTCATCAACGCCACCCAACAAGCGCAAAAACTCCGAGATTCTAGAGCAGAAGCCTATGCATTAGGTCAATTGGGTCATCTCTACGAAACACTGCGCCAATGGTCGGATGCTCAGAAAGTAACGCAACAGGCGCTGCAAATGGCTCAAACAACTCAAGCGAATGATATCGCAGTCTCCTGGCAGTGGCAATTAGGACGAGTTTTTAAGCAGCAGGGACAGATACAGGATGCGATCGCTGCTTACAATCAAGCAGTAAATACGCTCTCAATCTTACGAAGCGATCTGGTGGCAATGAATCCGGAAGTGCAGTTTTCATTTCGAGAGCAAGTCGAGCCAGTTTACCGCCAATTGGTGCAATTGCTATTAGAGGACAATCCAAATCAAGCAGCGCTACAACGAGCCAGAGAAGTGATTGAAGCACTTCAACTCGCAGAACTCAACAATTTCTTTCGAGAAGCTTGTGTAGATGTTAGACCTGAGCAGATCGATCAAGTCGATCGCAATGCAGCCGTTGTTTACTCGATTTTGCTGCCCGATCGCTTGGCAGTGATCTTGTCGCTACCAGGTCAACCACTTCGCTATTACACTCCCGCTGTACCCTCAGATGCAAGTACGATCGAGAAGGCATTTGATGATCTCTTTGCAACCCTCAACCCATTTATTGCGACCTCAGATCCGCTCCGCCCAAATCGGCAACTATACGATTTATTGATTCGCCCGATCGCCAAAGATTTAGCTCAAAGTCAGGTCAAAACCCTGGTGTTTGTTTTAGATGGTGTCTTGCGAGGGGTTCCGATCGCAGCCTTACACGATGGTCAACAATATCTAGTTGAGCAATACAGCATTGCCCTATCTCCTGGTTTGCAACTCTTACCTCCCCGTTGGCAACGTCGTCTAACCGCAGCAGTGCCTTCAGACCAGTTGCAAACCCTCGCAGGGGGAGTATCCGAGGCTCGTCAAGGATTTTCGCCGCTTCCGGGTGTGGTGAGAGAAATGGAGCAAATTTCCGCATTGGTTCCGACAAACGTTTTGCTGAACAAAGCCTTTACGCGCACCCAGTTTGAAAGTAGAGTCGAGTCGGTTCCGTTTCCGATCGTGCATCTTGCCACGCATGGTCAGTTTTCGTCTGAGGCAGAGAAGACGTTTTTATTGACCTGGGATGGACGAATCAATGTCAAAGAGTTTGACCAACTTCTAGAAGGTCGCAGTCGCCGCGATCGTAGACCGATCGAACTGTTAATTTTAAGTGCCTGTCAGACTGCAACGGGCGACAAACGAGCGGCTTTGGGACTTGCAGGAGTAGCAGTTCGCTCTGGGGCACGCAGCACGATCGCAACGCTTTGGTCAGTGCAAGATAACTCAACGGCGATTCTCATGGCGCAACTCTATGAAGAACTGCGTCAGCCTGGAATGACAATAGCCGAGGCGCTGCGTCAGGCACAATTGAAGGTGTTGCGATCGCCAGACTACCAACAACCTTTTTACTGGGCACCGTTCGTTTTGGTGGGCAACTGGCAATGAGCAACCAACGTTGTGTGACGCTTATGCAAGAGTTTTGTGATTTATAGCCGCAACCTCGTCCCGTTTTGTCATTGGCAAATGAAAGATGATGGAAATCGCCAACGTGTACATTAATCTGTTGCTCAAGTCCTGCTTCCTGCACTAGTTTCTTGGCAGTATCAGCTTCTGCCGTTGCTAGCCAACCTGTCTAGTAAGTTTTTCCTACACACTTCACGATAGTCGGGGTCATGGTGTCGTAGTAGTTGCGAACTCGATCCAAATATTTAGAGTAATTAACTTCTACTACTTTACTAAGTGTTGCATCAGGGTTCAATTCATTGTGCAAGTGTTGTTGTGGTTGCTGAGGCATGAGCTTAGTTTCCATGTTGTTTGAACTTTGGATATCAGTGTCGGCGGGATACAGTTGTCAACTCAATGAACTACCTGGACGCAGCAGAAGTCTTTTTCATTCAGTTAAAGCTGCTTGTGTTCAATTAGAAGTTGCTTCGTTAAGTGGTGGTAGACCAACAAGAGGACAGGATAATGTTTCAAGGTCAAGAGTTTCAATGCCACGAACCCAGGGAGCGAGACGACCCGGTGTCAATTTCAAAGTTCCATCCGGCTGTAATAAGCCGATCTTATTGCGTTCATCATAAAGGGCTACAGTGCATTTCCCAATATCACCATTCGAGCGAACTACCAAGGAATTGAGTCGGGATGCGTAGCATACATCCTCTGCTTGAAATGAGCTTCGTTCTAATGTAGGGCTTTTCCCATACAACTTAGTTTCTAATGAGTTAATCGCTTTCTTCTTTTCCGCCTCAGGAAAAGTCTTTATGGATGCATCATTAGCCCCACCTAGCTGCTCGATCGCTTTGAAGAAAACAGAAAATCTCGAATCATCAATAAATTCTTTTTTGATGTCCTCAATCAAAGGAGCAAGCAGAGCAAGAGTATCTACAGTAAAATGGATACGTAGGCGGACATGAAAGAATAACGAGCTATCGCGGAGCGCAAGTAAATTAGACCAAATTTGATCATAAGTGCTGCTACCATCTGCACGAATTCGGCTTTTGTCATGTATCTCACGAGAACCATCCAAAGAAACTTGATAACATCTAACCCCAACATCTGCTAAGGCTTTAGCTGTGTTGTAATCCAGCAAGTATCCATTTGTCGTCATATCACTCTCATAACGTAATCTAGGATATCTCCGGGCTAGCGTCGTAGCATAACTAGAAATTTCCAACACAATGTCTTTAGCAATGAGAGGTTCTCCACCAAACCAGGCAATGTTCAAATAATCCAAATCAACGCAACGTCTTTCCAGTAAAGCCTTGACCCCAAGAATTGTTTCTTGCTTCATTCGTCCCATTACAAAGTCTTCATAGCAGTAAGTGCAACGAAAATTACACTTTTCTGTAGGCATCAAGATGAGATGAAAGTTTCGATTTGATGCTTCAGCTATTTTTGCTAAATTAGAATCGTTAGCATCCCTAACTAAGACTCTCCCAGTTTCACTAACCGTTATACTTTCGTTGTTTAGCGCTACAGCATTGAATTTTTCATTCGTATTGGTCATGGTATGCTCCTTGTTTGCTGACTAAGGGTTAACAATTTCTTTAGCTCACTGTTTACTTCCTGGTTTAAGGACTCGCATCAAACCAGTTATGGCAAAACTCTAGATATGCTTTAGCTTCCAAAAAGGCACCGGGTTGGTAGACAATTTTCACATGACTTATCTTCCTAGTAAAGATGCTGAATGCCCTAGCGCCCAGGAGAAGATCGCCCCAATGCAGATTATTAGGCCAAAGCTCTGGTTGAGAGGCTTTCTGAGAGTATCCAGACCAACCTAAAAGAGCATGTTGCTTGGCTGAAGTACAGAGTCCTATTTCCATCAAATAATTCAACAATAATTGCCATCGCGGTTCATGCTTAGGCTGCTGGATTAGGAAACATTCCAACCCAATTTTTGGGTAGACGCTCTCTCCAATGTCACAGCTCAAATGGATAAAATCCACAAACTCAGATAGATGTGTAACTAGCGATCGCAGTGTATGTGTTGGATCTGTCCAGCCAATTTGCACTAGATAATCTAGCAATTGCTCTGGGGACATTCCTCTTGCATTAATCCTTACTGCTTGGGTTGTGCGGGACATCATCGCTCCAATATGACTGATATATGCTTTGTCTGGCAGGTGATCAATGCTATGTTTTAGAATTGACTCTAGGAGCGACGGAAGCGGATGATTAAGTAGCTTGGCGGCTATTTCAAGTAGTTGTTGAGGTTCACTGATAGCCTCCTGATTCAAGGTCAAGAAGATACAGGGAATCGGTACTTGTAAGGGTTCTCCATCCAAATCAAATTCCAACCAGATATCTCTCACTCTGTGATGCAGGAAAGCTTCTGCATCAGTCCATTGCTGGATGATCCCTTGCAAGAGCCGCCAGGTAGAATGTTTCAAGAACTTTTCTGGCAGACTCGGTGCGCCGTAGGAGAGATTAGCTTGAAAGTCTACCCTAGATTGCTCATCTGTTAAACGACATTCAAATCCAGCGACTGAAAAGGCAGGTAAGATTTGGGTCAAGGACTGAATATGAGATAAGGCTTCAGTGGACACTAACTCAGAATGAAGATGGGGAGCAACAACTTTTAAGTAGTCTTCCATTGCACATTTCATAAATGTCTCGGCTAAGAAGTAAGCTAATAGCTGAATGGCACTGAAATAAGGAGTCAAGGAGATAGAAAAAGGCTCTAAGAGGGCGTTTGAAAAGTATTGAGGGCTTCTTCGCTTCGTTGTCATCCCGTCCAGAGACCGATTTCCGGGTGAGGCAATGCAATGAACGTTAGCTTTTCAAACATCCTCTTAGCGCAATGCGATAGTTTCCGTAGCTGAGACTCAAAAGATTTTTTCTACTCCTAAACGTCTCAGCTTTCTTTTCGCACTACTTTACCTAATCCCTACGTCTATTATCCCCACACTTGTTATCCATGTAAAATGGTCGTTGTTCGCCAGCTACGGCTTCTAGCAGTTCCTGTCTAAACCATCGCTGCGAGTTTGAGGCATCCAACTCATCAAGATACCCTTTTATCTCTTCAGGGCTAAAGTTGTACCCTTTCTCTTTCCCAATCTGAACAATCAGCGCAACCATGCTGTCGCGATCAGTTACGGTTTTTAATCGCTCTTGCAATGCAGGATCTTTCAGAATGTCTTGATAGAACTGTTCCAGATTTGCTGTTTCCATTTTCTCTACTCCTTTGTTGATGTCTTGTGTTTTGCTAGTTAGGTCTTTCTGAAGCGAGCAATTACATCATCTACATTTGTTTCTTAGTAGCCCTTTAGTAGCCATAACTTGTCTCCTGTTTTTTAGAGTTAAAGTTCAACTTGCGTGATAACGTATGCTATCAGCAATTGAGTTCAGTATCTACTTTCAATTTGTGGATGACCAGGCAAGATCGATCAGTGAATCCGCAACTTATGTCGTTTACTTCAAATCCAAATCAGGCTCATGTTCGACAGGATTTTGATGAATCGCCTTGATCTCGTTTTGACTTAAAATAATCATTGATGAAAGCTCTGAAATACGCTTGGCGCAAAGCTTTCTCAATCTAAAATCAACTCTAAAATAAATCTTGAGGGTTTAGTGGCTGATGTTGCCTGGTGCAATTCAAAGCAGTCTTCTAGGCTGACATACAGCAGGTTTCTACTCAGTGAAGTACAGTTGAATTGGCAAAAAGCTCGATTCTTTAGAGGTTTCAGCCATTTGTTTTTGTACTTCACCTATCTGCAAAGTGCTGTAATCGTTTGTGCCAGCCAACACTCCCCCTATGAATTTGCTACAAATGCTTCGGCTCCATAGGCAAGCGGTCTGGCTGAGTTGCTTCGATCGCAGATTAGTAGAAAGTGGGCAGCTACAACGATATCTTGATCAGGGACTGCAAGGCATTCTCTCTAGTTTTTCTAGTATTGAGCGATCGCTGCATACCTCCCAGTACGATCGAGACTTTCAAGCATTGTCTCAAACAGATGTTTTGTCACTCTATAACTTCATCGCTGTTCGGGAGATGCAGTTGGCGGCTGAACGGCTCAAAGAGGTTCATGATCAAACCGATGGGAAGGATGGCTATGTTAGTCTTGAGCTTCCACCTTATCGGGTGAGTGATCCAGAATCAATCCTCACCGAAGCCCGACAGCTATGGCGACAGGTCGGCTGGTCAAACTTCATGGTGAACATTCCAGCAGCACCAGAAAACAAACGGGTGATTCAACAACTTGTTGCAGAAGGGATCAATGTGAACGCCACACAGGTTGTTTCACTTGCAGACTATGAGCGGGTTGTAGAGGCATATTTGACAGGGCTAGAAGCCTTTGCAGCGCAAGACGGAGTACTTGATCGAATGGCGAGTGCTGCCAGTGTTCCAGTTAGCCAGATCGAAGCAAGCATTGCTACTATTGGAATTGCTCAAGCAAACGTGCTGTATCAGCGCTATCAAGACTTTTATCACAACAATAATACCTGCTCGTTGGCAAGGCGCTGGCGTATCTTAGCGGAACGAGGGGCACATCCGCAACGACTGGTTTGGATGATTGCAGATTGTCAGACAACAGCACTAACCCAGCACTATGCTGAGTCTTTGATGAGGGACAACACGATCATGGTACTTTCCTCAATCCAGCTTGCGATGCCTTACGAAAATTACCTGTTACGATCGCACTCGACTAAAGATTTAGAAACTGCCCACCAAACATTGGTCAATCTAGTGCAGTCTGGAATATCCCTCGATCAAGTTGCTCAACAGGTGCGAATTGAACAGCAAGCGCGATCGCAGTTACGCTTTGAGCAATTGTTGCAATTAATAGAACAGAAACAACAATCTGTTCGCTATTTTGATTAATGTCCGATTTTAGGAACTAGCTTGTCGCAGTTCCGTAATTCAGTTTTCAATTGCACTAACAAATTGAGCAGGTTGCCTTCCACATAGGTTGGTTCTAGTGAAACTTCTGTTTCTTGCTGCTTGAGAAGTGCTTGTAGCTGTTGCTCGATCCCTTGCTGATGAGAAAAACTTGCCGACAGCCGCGCGATCACAGGCTGAATAATTAACCGCTTTTGGGCTTCCTGAATGTATTCTTTAGCTTGTTGCTTCATCAGAGTATGAGTTTTAAGTCGATCTAGATCTTGCATCTCGATTTCATGACAGACTTGTTGAACAAGTCGCTCGGTCAGATAGTCGATCACAATCGGTTGCAGTGAAAACTGTTCTCCATTTTTTTCAATCCACGATCGTCGCATCAGCGAATAGAGCATTTCTGGTAATGCTTGTTTGCCAACCTGGTTGACAATATCCTCGTCTAACTCTGCAAGGGAGACAGGTTCTCGATCGATTGCCAGCCAATACATCACGTCCTGCTCGATGTTTGACAACCGCTCGAACTGTCGCTCTAGCAAATCTCGAATGTCGTCAAAGACGAGAACGCCTTGATGCACAAATTTCAAAACCTCTTCAAGTCTGCCGTTAAATAATTCTTGAGTTGCGACAGCTACAAGCTTGAGGGCTAGCGGATTCCCGCCATAATGTTCGATAAGATGATTCCATTGTGCCTCGGTGCCTGTAAATTCACCGTGATGCCGGAACAATTTCTGTCCTTCAGCGGTGTTAAGTCCAGTTAAGCGCAAATCACGCACCTGCGATCGCTCTCCCGTCAGTAATGCGATTTCTTTAGGCTTTTCCCGCCCCGTGAGAATAATACAGCTTTGGTGTGGGACTTCACCCAACATGCGAAACAGTTGCCCATACGCCTCATAACCAGGGCAATATTGCCCCATCCGTTTTGTATTGCTCAAAATCGACTCTACATTATCTAAAATAAGCAGACACCGACTAGTCTGCAAGCACTGCATCAGGTAAGACAATTTGCCTTCTATACTTGCAGGAATGGAATCATGATTTTGTGGCTGTAACAAAGATAGTAGGATACCTTCAACAAAATCCCCTAAAGCAGGAGCATTTTGCAGCGATCGCCAGACAACATTCTCAAACTGATCTTGAATTTGGAGTGCCAGTTTCATAGCCAGGGTGGTTTTTCCAATTCCACCCATTCCTAACAAGGTAATGAAGCGGCAATGCTCCAGACAAATCCATTGATGCAATTGCACCAGTTCTGCTTCTCGACCATAGAACACAGATACATCGATCGCCATACTCCAATCTGGTTGCTGTATGGGGTCTGCCTCATCCAGCCCAATCGGTCGCACACAATCTTCTAGATCAAGTTGCAAACCAAAGCTACGCATCAAGTATTCGATCGACAGCTTATCAACGGCTTTCTCACGTTTTAGAATTCGAGCAACAGTGTGGATGGATAGCCCAGCGCGATCGCTGAGTTGTTCTTGGGTAAAGCGTCGCCCCCAATTATCTGCTACTGCTGCTTCCTGCATCGCTTGTTGTAACTTGAGCCAGCCATGAGATGTTAGAATCACCCCTCGTTCAGCCCGCTTAGTAAAAGACGCTGAAGACATAAATGCACCCCATTGCTATAGTTCCTCACATACTTACAAGACACCTCTGTTGCGATCGCTGTTGAACTCGTATTGGTGATGTCTACCCCCGAATCTGAGCCATCATGGCTGCATCATCCCAATACGAAGAGACTTGCTGAATCTTTCCAGACTCGTGCATTTCAAACACACTAATTCCTTCAGCAATGCCCTGCTTCCCGCTCTTTCCCAACCCTCGCATTGTCCATTTCACTGCTGCTCCATTGCCTGCAATGAAGATGTGATCCTGAGAAAGCTCCAACTTCTCAAACGCCATTGAGAGCAGTCCAAAGAAGGCTTGAGCATTCTCACGCGCTTTACTAGGTGGATTGCCAACCGGATCATAGATAACTGCATCTTCCGTAAAGTTTTCCGACCATCCTGCTATATCCATTGATTGAAGACTTGAAAAGTAGGATGTAACTAAATTCTGAATCAATTCAGGTGACATTGAAATTCTCCTCCACAGTTGTAATTTGATAATTGTAAGCCATTCTTAATTATGGTGATTTTGAACTATCCTGCTAGACTTCTAAGATACTGACTGCCCACGATCGCTTGCCCAACGAGATAGATCGGTAACTGTGGGATATCCAGAAGCTTTGCAGGTAAAGGAGCGACACCAGAGAGCCAGCCGCGGCTTGCTGTGCCAAAAATCCCTAGCAACAGCGCTCCTTTTACCTGCCGAACCGTCAGGATTGCTGTCAGCAAGATCCCAGCGATCGCAATCAAGGTGGTGGGCTGTCTTAAAGAGCCTAAAGCAGTCGCAACTACCATTGCCATCATGAGCGCAATTTTTGACTTATTCATAAGAAATGACAGTGTAGTAGAAGTGGAGTTTTGCTCTGTTTAATGCCATTGATCTAAATCGGTTGAGAGTTGCATGAAAGCATCATGTCCGTAGAAGTTGATCTTTCCAGGTAGCGCGAGCGGGCTATCTTGATTTGCTTTCACGCTTTTGTTTGCTTGCTTATCATCTTGACGTTCCCCCTAAGATTTTGAAATCTATAAATCTCATACAAAATCTCATAGTCAAACTCATTAAAAACAATAGTCCGGACAGTTTTTTGAACGACTCCAAAAGGCTTTCAGGAAGTACAGTTCCAGCATTGAGCTATTTTTCAAAGTTGGCTCTATTCCTGACTTTGAAAATAAGATCCTGTCCCACGAGCGAATCAGGGTTTGAACCTGAAAATCTGCTCAAAATTTGTCCGAAGTATTGTAAAAATAATGTTTTAAGTC
Organism: Phormidesmis sp. 146-12; assembly: GCF_052939495.1. Taxonomy (NCBI): domain Bacteria; kingdom Bacillati; phylum Cyanobacteriota; class Cyanophyceae; order Leptolyngbyales; family Leptolyngbyaceae; genus Phormidesmis; species Phormidesmis sp. 146-12. The sequence continues at coordinate 10,214 of NZ_JBJPHS010000006.1, forward strand.
ATAAATATTACCTGTGTTGACAATCTCGATCGAATCTGCTTAAATCACCGCAAAAAGGACATTGAAATCGCGATCGCAGCTCTAATGTCCCGTTGAAGCACATCATTGAGGATGCACTATGGTTCGGTTTTGGATGCTGGGATTGGGGCCAGTGAGCGGATTTGGGCTGAGCAATCGCGCTTTCGCTCAAGTTGTGCCGGATCAGACCTTGCCTGTGGGAGAGCGATCTGTGGTAACAGATATCTCTTCGAGATCGCAAGTCTCCGGCGATCTTAATTCTCAAATCAACGGCGGCGCAATTCGAGAAACCAACTTATTTCATAGCTTTCAACAGTTCTCTATCCCTACGGGCGGCGGTGCTTCGTTTAACAATCCAGCAAACATTACGAACATTCTCACTCGTGTCACTGGAAGTAATGTTCCTAACATTGATGGATTGATTCGGGCAAATGGAACTGCAAATCTATTCTTAATCAATCCAAACGGGATTGTATTTGGTGCAAATGCTCGATTAGAACTTGGCGGCTCATTTCTCGCGAGTACAGCAGAGGGTCTAAAGTTTGACAATGAATTTAAGTTTAGTGCAACGTCTTTTCAAAGGTGGCTCTGTACAATGCCCGGAGGTGCTGGGTGTCGTGTAATTTTTTAGCACCTTAAGGGACAAGTAGATTTTCTGTCGAGTCCCTCTAATCCTGTTCTTGTGATATGGAGCGGTAAAAAAATAGGAAACACCAGAGAAACTGAAAAAAGAGTACGATTGCTGGCTCGAAAGGAAAGAGTGGAGACATCGTGATTAACGCACGATCGCTTTCCCTGATCAACTCACCAGTATCAGCTAGTACCTTGGGTGAAGGAACAAGCGGAAATCTGACCGTGAAAGCCACGGACTTGATACAACTCATTGGAATATCAGCAGATGATGAGTTTCCCGGCGGCTTGTATACTCAAACTCGAAGTCGTGGCAATGCAGGGAATTTAAGTATTGAAACGAGAACTCTCATCGTCCGTGATGGGGCACAAATATCATCTGGTAATCGTGATGAAGGAGCAGGCGGGAGTTTAACCATTAAAGCCACTGAATCGGTACAAATCATTGGAAGGTCGGCAGATGATCGGACTCCCAGCGCCTTGTTTTCTCGAACTGAAAGTCTTGGCGACGCAGGGAATTTAAGCATTGAAACGGGAAATTTAATCGTCCGCAATGGGGCGCAAGTATCATCTGGTAATCGTGGTGGTAGTGGAGCGGGCGGGAATTTAACCGTGAATGCCGCAGACTCGATACAAGTCGTTGGAGCCTCAAGAGATGGTCAAAATCCCAGCCGCTTGACCGCAAGAACAACGGATAGCGGCAACGCTGGAGATATAACGCTGAAAACAAGGCAACTCGTGATTGAGGACGGGGGACAGGTTTCTAGTCAACAGACGACCGAAACTGCAACCGGAAGCGTCGGGAATATTCGCATTGAAGTGGAATCGCTCTCGGTAGGAAACAATGCAAGTATCACTGTCGAAGATCGAAGAACGACTGTAGCTCCTCAAAGAACCGCATCCGTTGGCAATATCAACATTCAGAGCAACTCTGTGAAAGTCGATCGCGGACTCATCTCTGCCGAAACCGCTAGTACCGATGGCGGCAACATTGATCTCGGTGTGCAAGATATATTGCTGTTACGGAACGGTGCCCTTGTCTCGACCAATGCGGGAACGGCTCAAGCAGGCGGCAATGGCGGCAACATCACATTTAACGGTGACTTCATTGTGGCTGTGCCGCAAGAAAACAGTAATATCTCAGCGAATGCCTTCTTAGGACGGGGAGGCAATGTGAGGATCACCACGCAAGGACTCTTTGGAATTGAGCCTCGTTCAGCAGAAACAGCCTTGAGCGACATTACTGCGAGTTCTCAATTTGGCATCAGTGGCACAATTACACTGAACACGCCCGATGTTGATCCGAGTCGAGGCTTAGTGATCTTGCCGACCGAGCTGCAAGATCCGAGCGGATTAATTGCCAGCACTTGTCCAGCAGATGAAGGCAATTCGTTTTCGATTACTGGGAACGGCGGATTACCAGAAGACCCGCGACAGCCATTGATGGGCAATAGAGTTTGGTTAGACGATCGCGCCACAGGACAATCTCAATCCTCAACACTGAACCCGCAATCTATTCCTGCGATCGTGGAAGCACAAGGATGGATTCGCGATCGCAACGGACAAGTTACGCTGGTCGCTACTCATCCAAGCGGCATGACCCAAATCTCCCAGCCGCTTCTCTGTTCTTTACTCAAAAACGATCGCTAGATAGTGAAAACTATTTCATCCGATTCTTCTTTGCTCAAACTAGCAAAATTCGGTAAAATTACTGCATAGTCGGTGTTAGAGGTGGATAAACTCAGTTGAAGGCAAGATTATGACCCAAGCCAAGCTACGATTCAAAACGATCGACGAGTATCTCGATTATGATGACGGAACCGATACTCGATATGAATTAGTCAATGGGGAGTTAGTTGCTTTGCCTTCTGAAGATCCGATTAACTCCACGATCGCGACTGTACTAGTCGTCGCCTTATCTATGTCAGGCATTCGTCCTCGTTGTCTCGCGATCGGTCATCAGATTGAAGTTGAATCTGCTGAAGTTTCGGCAAGACAGCCCGATCTCGTTGTCCACTCTGAAGAATCACTCCGAGCGGTGTTATCCGGGGAGCGGCTCATCCGGTTTGGAATGCCTGCTCCACTGCTGGTGGTTGAAGTCGTATCTCCTGGTAGTCCGAGCAGTAAAAACTATCAGCGCGACTACATAGAAAAGCCAAGAGAATATGCAGCACGAGGTATTCCTGAACTATGGCAGATTGATCCGAGTCGATCGGTTGTGAATGTGCTGCAACTGGTGAATAGTGCCTATCAATCCTGTCCGTTTGGGGGTGACGATCCGATCGTGTCGCCGCAATTCCCGACTCTACAATTAACCGCAGCACAAATTCTAGCCGCGCAGCTTTAGAAGCCCGGCTGGATCAAGCATCCTTCTAATTTGCTTAGTAGACGAGACAACTCGATCGATTTTGTGTCGTAGTCGTCGCAGCCTGCTGCCAGTGCTTTCTCACGATCGCCGATCGCATACTGACGAAAAAAGGAAACCTTCAGACTTAGCAATCGATCCCACACTGCTGCTTGAATCGAGGAGTTGGCGAAGGTATCCAGCCGGATCAAGGCAAATCCTTGCGTCAATTGAAAGAGCGTACTGCCAAAGGCGGTTGCCAACAGAACACCACCCCTACCCGTCTGATCAACTGTGCGATCGCTCATGTCAGCAGAGTCGAGTGTGCGCTTCCGGTGCGTGAACAAAGCGAGGGACTTTAGAACACACTCTAGACTTCTAAGACTGCAAAGCGATTAGCAGAAAGTAAGCGACTGAAATTCCCGCAAGTATCAAGCTTGATTTCGACACGGGTTGTTTCTTGCCCTGAGTCATTTTGATCGCAGCATCCGCAATAAAACCCACTGCCATCCCATCTGCAACCGAAAACGTTAGCGGCATAATCAAGATTACTAGAAAAGCAGGAATCGCTTCAGCTAAGTTATCCCAGTCGATCGTGCGAACACCACTCATCATCAAGACCCCAATCATAATTAGAATCGGTGCAGTCGCAAACGCAGGAATCGCCGCAAACAGTGGCGCGAACCATGCTGAGACAAGAAACAACATCGCAACCACGATCGCCACAAAACCACTGCGTCCTCCTTCAAAGATACCGGAGGCAGACTCAAGATAAGGAATCGCTGGCACACCACCCCAGAGCGCTCCAGAGACTGTGCCAAGAGAATTTGAGAGTAGGGCTTGCTTTGAGCGATGCAGTTCTCCATCAGGCTTCACACGGTTTAGCTGTTGTCCCAAAACATTGAGCGAACTAATCGTATCTGCAAAACAAACAATAGCATGAACACAGCAGTCACAAAGTTTCCGAGTTGTGACCAGGTAAGATACTGACTACCCACGATCGCTTGCCCAACAAGATCCATCGGCAACTGGGGTATCGTCAAAAGCTTTTCGGGCAAAGGAGCGACACCAGAGAGCCAGCCGAGGCTTGCTGTACTAAAAACTCCGAGCAACATTGCCCCTTTTACCCGCCGAACAGTCAGCACTGCCGTGATCAAGATACCTGCGATCGCAATCAAGGTCGCGGGCTGTTTTAAAGATCCTAAAGCAGTCGTCGTTGCAGTGCTGGTGACAATGATGCCCGCTCCCAAACTTGGAGGCGCGACGTTGCCAGAGAGCGCAATGTAAGAGAGAAACAATCCTAAACCAACGATCATTGCCTGCTTGAGCGAGATGGGAATGGCATCAATGATCTGGCGACGAAACGGACTGAGTACCAGCGCTGTGAAAAGAATTCCTTCGATAAAGGTGGCAGTTAGCGCGAGTCGCCAGTTCATGCCCATGTTTAGCACGATCGAGAACGTAAACAGAGCCGCAGTTCCCGTTCCTGGCCCCAGTGCAAACGGATAATTTGCGAACAGTCCCATTAGAATTGTTGCAATCGCAGAACAAAGAACAAGCGCCACCAAAATTTGCTCAAACAAATCTCCTGGCTGATCTAGAAACATCGCGTTTCCGAGAATATGAGCATTGACCACCAGAATCGGAGCCGTGGTCACGAATGTTGTAAAGCTAGCAAGTAGCTCAGTTCGATAGCAAGTTCCTAACTGGTCAAAGCGGAAAAAATGACTGATTCGCTCCGACATCGGCAAAGTGAGCGCAATTTTTGACTTATTCATGGGGGCACAAAGAATGAATGATTTGGACAGATTTGAGTTGGAAGAAGTAGACAGAAAAGCCATCCATCAATCCATCAATTACGGTGCGAATTGAACACCTGAAGCACCTGGTGATAGTTAGATCGGGAGAGTTTCTTCATCATCAGGCGTAGAAAGGGTTGCGACGGATGATCAAGAATTGCTGGGGGCAATCCCAACCGCCCTGTTGAGTGGTGTCATCCCAAAAGTGCTGCCGGACGTAGGCTTGAAATTCTGCTTCTGTCGGAAGGTGACGATAGGAATCGCGCGGGCGATCGTCTAACATCAATCGAGCGATCTCTAGTGTTTCTTCAAATGTTTTAGTCTGGAAACGTCCCAGTGTTGACACAAAGTTCACTTCATACTTCGGATAGCGCTTAAATGTGTTGAAAACACAGGACAGATCACATCGAGCAGCACCAAATGCTTCAAACATCTGATTCTCGCCTGCTGTGAAATGTTTAAGAATAACGATCAAGATTCCCTGCTGCGTCAACAGAGAGGCTGCTTTTAAACAAGTCTCGCCCCACGTTTCATCGGGCAGATAGTAGAGTAGATGACTCATGATGCCGATATCGACTAAAGCAGGAAGATGGGCTTCCAAGATTCCAGAGGGGATTACTGTCGCTGCTGGACAATTTTGAGCCAAAACGTTCTGGAGTTCGGGGTGCGGTTCAACGGCATAGACCGTTGAGAATTGCTGTAATAGCTCACGGGTCAGTGTCCCAGTGCCTGCGCCCCAATCGACTGCAATCGCATCTTGTGAAAAGCCGGATATCAGTTGAGTTAGCATCTGCTTGATGTAAATTCGCTCATTCGTCGATCGCAGCAATGTTTGGAATGCAGCAGCATACTCTGGCGAATCCGAGCTGAACAATTTCATTTGGGGCATGGATTCGAGAAGAGCCATGTTTTGCTTGTTCATGGAGAGAGATAGATGAGAGTAAAGGTTTAGTTCAGAAGTGCAATCCACTTCTAAGCAATAGAAGTTCGTTGCGTTGATCCGCGCCGGAGTGACAACGAAGCTAGAGAATTATTGAAGGAGTTCTATTTCGGATGCTTTGGAGATTGCAAACTGTTGTCTAACCTGTAAAACTCGGTTGAGGATCGCGTGAAGGCAATCATGCCCGTAGAGGTCAATTCCAGATAGCGCGACCCCTTGCGGGTAACTCGAAGAGATCGGGCTAAATGTTCAAGCAACCAGACAATGAAGGGCGTATCTGCTTGAGTATCGATCGCTAACTGTTGCGCTGTATGATCGAACAAAAGCGGTAGTATTGCTTTGCTCCTGCCGCTTAGGAGATAGTTGGAACCGAAATCAACTCAGAGCTTAGTTGTTCCTGAGCTTGAATATCATAGATTCGTCAACCTCTCCTAAGAGACAAAAGTGAGTTAGCTATCCTACAATTCTGGCTGACGAAATGGTATCGTTGTTGATACCACCAGGACTGATTGCAAGATTAGGATAATCTCCCGGTGGAAGTGTCACACTATGACCCGTGTAGTTCGTATGTTCAAAAACTTGCCACGTACCAGAAATCACCCTAGCTGATGTAATTGTGTCGTTCCAAAAATCTCCGACATTAGGCAGATCTTGGTTAAATTCACCTGAATCTCCTTGAAAATTGTCATCGGCATAGACAATCATTTGAGCCATTGGTTTTCTCCTTTTTGTTTGAACTTTGGTTGTAGCTAAGCTCTTTGCTGAACTGTTGCTTGCTTATCATCTTGGCGTTTCCCTCAAGATTTCAAAATCCATAAATCTCATACAAAATCTCATACAAAACTCATCTAGAAGCGCGTTTTTAGTTGTAAATATCACCTGTGTTGTCAAGCTCGATCGAATTTGCTTGAATCACTCAAGTAGAATCCATTGTCGAATGACCTCCTGTTTGGCATCAAATCAAGATAATTTTAGTGTTGCGATCGTAGGAAAGGAATGATAAAGTACCGCCATGATCGCTTCTTAAAACTGAACGATCGCTAAACAATCTTTTGCATTATCCATCAGGGGGATTTCCAATGTCGCTATCTAATGGTTTGAGAGACGAAGATCTTCGCGAAGATGAAGCCGCAAAATTACAAGCTTCTGTTGACGAGATAAACCAGCGAACCGGATCGGAAAGAGCGAAAGCAGTGGGTATAGCCGCTCTTTTTTTAGAGAACAATCAGAACGCTAAAGCATTTGAGGTTCTGCAACATTTCCTCAATTCTGAAAGTGATTTAGTAAGCGCTTACTACTATCTTGGGGAAGTTTATGAGAACGCTGACCAGTTCGATCGGGCTAAAGAGAAGTATAAGGTCGCTGCTCGGCTTGCCTCAGAAACACTGTGTGCTGCACGTGCTGGGTTAGCCAGAGTAGAAACAGACCCTAATCAGAAGAAAACGCGGCTCGAAAGCGCAAAAGCTGATTTTGAGACTTTGCAAAAAATTACGAATGATGATTTTGTCCCAGCAGGGTACGAAGAGCGGAAAGGCGATATGGTCGAGAAGCTTGGTCGGCTAATTCCTGAAGCAGACAATGAGAAGGGAAAAAAGCAGATATCATTAACGTCCATAGTAATTCAATGTACCCGTGATTGCGGTTTTGGTTATACACGAGGGGTTAACGGTTGTATTTACTGTTTGCCTGGACTCCGCGAAGAGTGTTAGCTGATTATTCTAAGATCATTTTTTCACTTTTTCTTCAAAGGGCTAAAACATTGCCTAGGGAGCGGTTGCGATAATACGTAATCGATTGCAGCCCATGCTTCTGATCTAAATCTTTTGTACAGAGGCTATGAAAGAGCAATATTAGGAAGCTGCAACAACTCCATACTTATGAACAAGCTTACCCAGCATTTTTGGTGTGTTGCCTTAGTTTCGCTTTTCTTACTATCTGAAGCAACCTGTTCTCAGGCACAAATTACTAGCGATGGAACAGTGCCTACTGAAGTTACCAACTTAAATGGTCGTGACTTTGAGATTAATGGCGGTAGACAAATTGGTGGAAATCTTTTCCATAGCTTTGGTAATTTTTCAGTCATCGCTGGTAGTTCAGCAACCTTCAATCATTCATTAAGTGTTCAGAATATTATTAGTCGGGTTACAGGTAATTTCATCTCCAACATTGATGGTTTGATCTCAGCCAGAGGCAATGCCAATTTCTTTCTAATTAATCCAAATGGAATTATTCTTGGCGCTAACGCCCGCTTGGATATTGGAGGCTCAGTCCTATTCAGTACAGCCGATCGCCTGAACTTTGCTGATGGCAGTTCTTTCAGCGCAACGAACACTGAAGCCCAACCGCTGCTAACGATCAGCGTTCCGATTGGGTTGCAATTTGGAAATAATCCAGGAACGATCGCTAGCTACACTCTATCTACAGTCCCTCAAGTCCGTCCTGACAGAACATTAGCGCTTGTGGGCGGCAATATTGTGCTAGATGGTGCCTATCTAGTGGGCGCTCAAGGGGGAAGACTTGAAATTGGGGGTGTTGCCAGTAATAGCTTTGTTGGGCTAACTGCAATTTCTCAAGGCTGGGAACTAAATTACGAAGCTGTGCGTGTTTTTCAAGATATTCAACTATCCGAAGCTACTCTTGGTGGAATAGACATTAACGATATTCAGTTGCGGGGTAAGCAGATTGCAATCGATAATTCGATCATCGGTACAGAAAACTCAGGAGCAAGACCAGGTGGAAATCTTGTAGTGAGAGCTTCCGATTTAGTAAGAATTAGCAATGAGAGTACACTATCTACTGCAACTGGTACAGTCGCAATTAGCTCCGTCGCACCAGGCGGTGATATCGTTATTGAAACGCCACGATTAGTTGTTAACCGTAATCCTACTATCACCGCGACGACTCAAGGACTCGGACAAGGTGGAAATATCTACGTGAATGCGCCTGAATTACTAGAAATAGATGGACAAGGAGATTTGACTCAACTCACCACTCAAACCTTCGGCAGTGGAAATGCTGGAAACATAAATGTAACGACTAAGAGACTGGTTCTGCGTGAGGGCGGGCAAATTGCAGCCTCGGCTGTCACACCGATTCCTGGAGTGGCGGTGTCAGGCAATGCGGGAGGAATCAACATAATCGCTTCTGATTCTATGGAAGTTAGCGGTCAATTTGTGTTCGGAGATACATCTTTTCCATCGGGTGTAGTTGCTAGAACAAGGGGTTCGTCTACTACTGGCAATGGAGGAAGCATACAAGTTAACACAAATCGTCTATTACTTCAAAATGGGGGGGCAATATCAGTTTCTGCTGAACAAGGTAGTACTGGTCAAGCAGGTTCTTTGACGATTAATGCTGCATCCGTGGCAGTTAGCGGTTCCAACAGTACAATATCTGCTAGCAGTACAAGTTCTAAGCCTGCTGGGGATGTAATAATCAATACAAATCAACTGCTAGTCGGAGATGGGGCATCTATCAACGTAAATAGCCAGGGGGCGGGTTCTGCAGGTAACTTATTCGTCTCGGCTCGCTCTATTGAACTGAATGATCGGGGACAAATTGCAGCGACCAGCAGTTTGGGAAATGGTGGTAACATTGCTCTCCAAGCCAGTAATACGCTCTTACTGCGTAACAATAGTCAAATTTCCACTACTGCTGGAAATGCTCAAGCAGGCGGCAATGGCGGCAACATCGCGTTTAACGGCAACTTCATTGTGGCTGTGCCACGAGAAAACAGTAATATCTCAGCCAATGCCTTCACGGGTCGCGGCGGCAACATTCGCATTACCACTCAAGGACTGTTCGGGATTGAGCCTCGATCGAGTGCAACCACGGGATTAAGCAGCATTACCGCGAGTTCTCAATTTGGCATCAGTGGGACGATCGCGCTGAATACCCCTGATGTTGATCCGAGTCGAGGATTAGTGACCTTGCCGACCGAGCTGCAAGACACGAGCGGATTGATTGCCAGTGGTTGTCCGGCGGATGAAGGCAATTCGTTTTCGATTACTGGGAACGGCGGATTACCCGAAGATCCGCGACAGCCACTAATGGGCAACGGAGTTTGGCTAGACGATCGAGCTACAGGACAATCTCAATCCTCAATTCCTCAATCGGTGCCAACGATCGTAGAAGCACAAGGATGGCTTCGCGATAGCAACGGACAAGTTACGCTGGTCGCTACCTCTACAGACGGCATGACCCAAACCTCCCAACCGCTTCTCTGTTCTTTGCTCAAAAACGATCGCTAGATGTTGTAGCCCAAAATCTTATCATTGCTGAGAACGCATTACGAAATGGCTCATTCTCAAATCTTGCAGTATTCCTAAGATCTACCATAATAAGTCTACAACTGTAGTAGTAGGCATCATCTAAAGGAGCAGTTACGTCAAGATGACAAAAAACTGGAATAACAATTCGATCGTCATTTACTCCAATTTTCCATTTCATATAGAAGACTGGTCTCTTCTATCCGTAAATAGAGGAATTGCAGGCAGTGAAGAAGCTGTAATCTACTTAAGCCAAGAATTAGCTAAGTTGGGATACGAGGTGACTGTTTTTAATCGATGCAATGATATGGAAGGGGAATATGCGAGTGTCGTTTATCAGTCTGTTGATAGATTCAATCCTCAAGATAACTTTAATATTTTAATCTTCCATCGCGCTTGGACACAGCCGATGCAAATGAACGTTAAAGCTAGAAAAACTGCTGTATGGATGCATGATAATCCTCAATTATTTCCCCCACTAGAAGAGGCTCAACGTGAAGCTTTTTTAGCAAGCTTTGATAAACTTTTTGTGTTGTCAAATGCCCATGCGTCCATGTTCCCTGAATGGATTCCTAGAGAAAAAATGTTTTTAACCAAAAATGGAATTAACATTCAGGACTTTAACATTAATTCGATCGGCAGAAACCCGAAAAGACTCATTTATATCAGTGACTATATGCGGGGTATAGAACATTTGTTAAGACGATGGAAAAATGTTCTTCAAGAAGTACCTGATGCCGAACTGCACCTTTTCTATGGATGGCAATTAATTGACGCTTTAGCGAAGTCTCCAATGGCTGAGAAGATTCCGAAGTTAAAAACACAGAAACAAGAACTCTTGCCTCTAATGCAACAGAAAAATGTTTATGAACATGGCAGAGTTGGACATCAGCAGTTAATCGAGGAATTGTTAAAATCTGGAATCTATGTTTACCCTTGCCACACACCAGAAGTTTTTTGCATCAGTGCTATCAAAGCCCAAGCTTGTGGTTGTGTCCCTATTGTGAACGATCTTGCTGCTCTAAATGAAACAGTACAATCTGGAATCAAAATTAAAGGATGTGCTGGCGATGAGGAAACCGATCGTAAGTTCATTGAAGCTGTCATAGACCTGCTAAAAAATCCTGAGAAACAAGAAGCTTTAAGGCAGAATGCATTCGCGCTTAAAGCTTCATTGGGCTGGGATCAAGTTGCTCAACAATGGCATCAGCAATTTATCCGTTAGTTCCCAATCTCAATTCAAGATTTTGGGAGTATGGAGGTGACATTCACGGTTGGATCGAGGTCGCCTCCTGTTTTGTAGACATAGTTAAACGCACCTTGATCGCCGAGGAGTTGCGATCGCAAAAACAATCCGCTCCACCGTCCAATCGCTCCGTTTGCCGTCGCTTGATCGAGCGTGGGACGACTGGGATCGCGATCGCTATCTTGATTGGTAATGCCGTAGTGATTCGTGCCTTCAACCGTAATCAATGCTTTCGACGGGTCTTGAATCTTGACATAAGTAGAAGCAGTTTCACCCAAATCAGACACACCATCCAGTGTTCCTGCAATCAGTCCAACTGGAATTCCTTGATTATCAATGGGTGGAAACACACCGCTATTTTCCGCAGTCTGAAAATTGGTACCATAAAAGATACCCGCTTTGAGTTCAGGCGGCCGAGTATAGTTACCGGAAGAGACCAGTGGACTATTAATGTTTTGAATGGCCGCAAGTCCCGCAAATCCTCCAAAGGAGTGTCCTAACAGTCCAAGTTTGCTAGTGTCTACAATTTCAAAAATCGGTGAGTGAGCGTCTGTATCTTCTAGTTTCATCTGAGCTAGGACATCATTCACTTGTTGTTGATCTGCTAACAGCCCTGTCACCGTTTGTCCATTGGGTGCAGTAATGCTTCGCTCATTGTTTGGAATCACTACCACAAATCCATAGCTTGCGACTTCTTGGGCATAGTTAGAGTAGTCTGCTTTATCGATTAAAGCACCCTGGAGCAGTAGCGCGATCGGTAGTTGATCCGCAGTCGCGTTCGGTAGGATTGGATAATAGACATCTGCTTGATCCCCATCGGCTGCAATGGTTGTGGTGTAGCGTTTTACCTGGTCATAGATTGGACAAGGGTTAAACGGTTCCGCTTGACTCAACCGTAGCACCTCGCCCTGTCCCGCGACAAAGCCTTTGTTTGAGATGTAAATGTCACCGTCAGAGCCAATTTCTAAACCCGTTGGATTCAAGAGCGCGTTCGTGACTGTGGTGCGCGTTTTGCCATCCGGAGAGAGATAAACTAAAGCACCTGCATCACTCCCTGTCAAAAGACCATCTGCATCGTACTCCAACACATACAAGCCACCTGCTTGATCAAAAGCCAGATCAACAATGTTGGTGAATCCACTTGCGTAGATTTCTAGCTGTCCTGCTGCATTGAGTCGGTAAACTTGTGCGGCTCCTGCTTGCAACGGGTATCCGGTGAGTTCACCCACATAAAAAGCGCCATCGGAACCAACCTTAATCGCAGTCGGAACAGATTGCTGCACCACGGTTTGACCTGTGAATGGATCGATCGCGCTTCGGCTTGGAAAGACCGTTTCTAGTTCTAATTGATTGCTAAAGGCCCGTTGACTCAGTAGGTTATTTCCGCCTGCGTCAATCACATAGACCGTATTATCCTGAATCAGCAAATCATAGGGGTTTGTGTTGATGTCTTGCCCGTCAGGATTGTTGTTGAGTTCATATGCGCCAAAATCGATTAACCGAGTCCAGGACGAACCGCCATCGAAATTGTCGATCGCGATCAACTGAGCAAAATCAGGCACTTGCACGATACTATCTCGATTGGCAGGATTGCTGGCAAAACCAAGGAGCGCATAGGCATTTCCAGCCGCATCAAAGGCAACATCGTTTACCCCTGTTGCATCTCCACCATCGGGTAATGCCAGCGATGGCAATCCGGTTACGACCCGTTCAACAACCCCATCTTGAATGCGAATAATCGCGCCTGTTGCGCCATAGGATAGCACCGCGCCCGGTATACTAGGAGATGGAATACTTGCACCCGTCCCTCCCCGACCTGCTTCGGCAATGTAAAGCGCCCCATCTGAGCCAAAGCTCAACTTCCGTGGGCCATCCAGACCGCTTGCTACGACCTCAATTTTCAAATTCCGAAGAGTTTCTACTGTTTCAAAATCCGAAGATGCAACTGTTTCAATCATGACTTTCTCCCTCAATAGTTTTGGTGTCTTCTTAGTTATGGTGTCTACTTGCTAAATTTGCGAGGCTTCCCTGTTTGCAGGGAGTATTCAAAGCTGATCTCCACTCTAACAATAGATGTAAATCACATAAAGTCTCTAAAACCTGCTGATTTGTTACGAGAACGTTCAAGCAGCCAGACAATGAAAGGCGTATCTGCTTGAGTGTCGATCGTTCACTGTTGCACTGCATCCTGTAAAGTACAGCAATTCAAGTCGATATAGAAGTTTGGTTCTATGTGATCAGGCGGTACTGGCTTCTTAACCGAAGCTAGGTTGAATGGAATACCTTGCATTTTGCCTCTGGTTCTTACACGGTAGAAGTGATGCGCCGAACAATCTGTAATCGCGCCCTCGATAGCGTCTGCTGTTCAGCCCGAACTCTAGCAAAGGTCTCCGAAGGCAGTGATTCTGGAAAGCCATCAGAGAACAAGGTTGGATTATAGCCGAGTCGCAACTGAGTTTCTTGTGCGATCGCATCTCCCAATAGTTCTTGTGCGATCGCGCTTCCCAAAGCAAGTCCATCTGTCAGACTGCTTGCGGTAATGCGATTACAATCCACCACGATTCGGTCTGCAACAGGCTCCGCACCAAACATTGCTAGCAGCGCCAGGGAAGACCAGTCAGTAGTAGCACGATGCCCCCGCAGTAAGGTAGCTGCCGCGAGTAGCAGCGCTCCGCTACAAATTGAAGTGACGTAACGAGCGCGTTCACCCTGTCGCTGCAAAAACCGGAGAAATTCTGCATCTTCTAGTTTGGCAGTCACACCCAAACCGCCCGGAACAAACAACACATCTAGCTCAGGCACTTTTTCAAAGGATGTATTTGGAATTAGCGGAAACCCGGTGTCAGAGTAGATTGGCTCAAGCGTTGGGGCGATTCGGTAAATCTGAGTATTTGGCATATGCGAAAAGATTCCGTAGGGAGCCATAAACTCTAACTCGCTGAGATTTGGAAACAGCATCATGCCAATTTTAATGGAAGGAGTTTGCTTCTGAAACATTATTTACCTCTTCGGTGAACTTTAGCTAACTCAGCCTGGGGTGTCAAAGCTAGCTCAAGTAATTTCTGCTCTAGTTGAGCAAGATAAGTCTGAGGAGAGCGGCGGAATTGCTGCTGTTGCACTTGCTTTTGTGGCGTTGCTGATTGAAGGGATGAATCGGTGGAAAGTGTCAACTTTTTCGCCCCCTAAATCCCCCAAAATTGGGGTAGGGTTGATTTATTCTAGGGAGAGAAAAGCGAACAGCCGATTCCCTCATTAGTTGCTAAGAACCATCCAAATGAAAGAATCAGGGTTTTGGGTTTCCTTGATTTTCCCTTAATCAGAATGAATCAGCCCTACCAAAATTGGGGGACTTTGAACATTTAGTTCCCCTTCACATTAGGGCAATTCATCCCGTGATTCAGCAATGCCGCTTTTGTGAATGCTGCCGGAGTGTCGATCGAGGGTGCTGCCACTGAGGATATAGAACAATGGCTAGCTGACCGACAGTGTTTTTCGCTGCGTGGCAAGCGCTGAAGTCAATTGCACCAAACCCCCTGTCGCTGCTGTTGATCGAGCAATCTTTCGTTAAGTCACGATCGTGAACTTTCCAGTTCGCAAATCATACTGACCGCCCACAATTTTAAGCTTGCCTGCCCGGATCAAGTCAGCCAAAATTGTTGAACTTTCTGCAAGTTTCTGTGCCTGGTATTGGATGTTTGCAATCACCGCATTTTCTGTTAAGTCACCCGTTTTATCTTTCACACGAGCAACGTCTTGGAGACGCGATTGCGATCGCTGCGGTTTTTGGCACGCTTCGTCAACGAATCGCTGATTGCCTTCGAGCAAACGCTGTAATTGTCCAAAAATGTTTCCAGGACTGACATAGCGACAGACAAAGTAAGCGTTGCCCTCATGTTCATCAATGCTGGCAGATCCGGCTTGACTCGTATCTTTCCACCAAATCGCTAGTTCTTACACAGGTGCAGCCATGCTCCCTTTCTCGCAGAATCAAGCTCTCCCCTTGCATAAATCTTCCTTGCAGCCTCATAGCTGTCACTTGCAACACAGTAGGCATAGATTCCATAAGATGAATATCGAACGTTCTCGCCGCTATTTTGTGTGAATGTACCCGACGGAAAATCAAATTCATACCAAGGATCGTCAGTGATAAATTTGTAGCTGAGTTTTGTTGGATCGGGTTCAACACCTTCAAGACCGATGACATGCCCGGACTCAGAAGTAAACCAGCCATGAGTGATCAACTGATACCCTTGACTCAGCGCCTCTCGCATATCGAGAATGCTAGCGTTGTCGTTGAAATGATACTCACGAATCTTGGATTGAAGATATTGTCCCATTGTGCTGGGCGAACCTGGGTTGCCGATCGCTTCGAGTGCTACCCGAACTCCCATAACGTCCTCTGTCCCGATAATTCTAGCAACACAGGCAGATTGACAGGTGTAGCCGTTGGGTTGAGCAACATAGTCCAAAACTCTGGTTGTGGGTGTTTGAGTTGTCATACTTTCTCCTGGGTGATTTGTAATGTTCAATTTGTCAGTGTGAAGCGCTATCAAAATCAAACAAAGTGCAGATTTTTCACTCGCACGCTAATCGATCAGTTTTTCTCGGCTAGTTCGCAGAAGTAAACTTCGTTTGTATAGCCGCGAATTTATTCGCCCGATATTCATACAAGGGGTTTACTTTACAATCGAGAGTAAGACTTAAACGTTCTATTTTCGAGCATAGAGTTTTTAAGGACGACTAAGTTTATGCACTGAGTTTGGGTTATGTCATGATAGGGTTTCTTCTGTTAGGTTTATGGTTTCAGTAGCGTTGAACGAAAGCTATTGTGATTTGCTTTCACGCTTTTGCTTGCTTGCTTATCATCTTGGCGTTTCCGTCGCAATTTTGAAATCTATAAACCTCATACAAAACCTCATATTCAAACTCATTAAAAATAATTTAGAGTTGTAAATATTGTCCGCGTTGCCAATCCCGATCGGATCTGCTTAAATCACAGAGAGAACGTGGAGTTCGCGATTAGCGCAGAGCGCAACTGCGAAGCAACCGCTGATCCAGCCAGCGTAAAGAGTCCCGTTAAAGCACATGATTGAGGATGCACTATGGTTCGGTTTTGGATGCTGGTATTGGGGCTGATGACTATCGTTGGGTGGGGCGGTTCCTGCGGAACTGCGCTTTGCGCTAATCGTTCTGTAGCTCAAGTTGTGCCAGATCAGACTTTGCCTGTGGGAGAGCGATCTGTGGTGACAGATATCTCTTCGAGATCGCAAGTTTCCGGCGATCTTGATTCTCAAATCGATGGCGGCGCAATCCGAGAAAACAACTTATTTCACAGCTTTCAACAGTTCTCAATTCCCACAGGTGGCAGCGCCTCGTTTAACAATGCTCCGACTATCACAAACATCATTACTCGCGTTACTGGAAATAATCTTTCTAATATTGACGGATTAATTCGTGCAAATGGTACTGCCAATCTATTTTTAATCAATCCAAACGGAATTCTATTTGGTGCAAATGCTCGATTAGAACTTGGCGGATCATTTCTAGCGAGTACAGCAGAGAGTTTCACGTTTGCGAATGGATTTGAGTTTAGTGCAACGTCTCCTCAAGCTCCGCCATTGCTGGAGATCGGTGTGCCGATCGGGTTGCAGTATGGAAGTCGTGTGGGGGAAGTACGATTAGCGCGAAGCGCAACTCCGCAGGAACCGCAAGGCGCAACTTTACAGGTTCCGAATGGTCAAACCTTAAACCTGACAGGTGGCAATGTCGCGATTGATGGCGGGCAATTGTTAGCACCTGGAGGACGGGTAGAATTGGCAGGTGTGGCAGCAGCGGGTGAGGTGGGACTAAGGCAGCAGGGGCAGGAATGGCGGTTGAGTGTACCGGATGGATTGGCGAGGGCGGATGTGTCGATCGGGAATGATGCGATCGTCAATGTTCGTTCTGGTGGCGGTGGCAGCATTGCGATTACCGCTCGAAACCTGCTAGGAACTGGGAGCGGAACACGCATACGCGCAGGCATCGCAGAAGATTTAGGATCTGTAGAGGCTCAAGCAGGAGACATTGACATCAATGCCACAGAAGCCACTAACCTTGATGAAATGGTAATCTCCAATGCAGTTTTAGACGGTAGCACGGGCAATGCCGGAAATGCCAACATCACCACGGGTAGGCTCTTCCTCACCAACGGGGCGGTCGTGAGTACTGCCGTGTTTGGGCAAGGAAATGCCGGAAATGTCACGATTACTGCGAGAGATGCCGTGTCCTTGGATGCGGTCAGCCTTGTTTTCAGCGTGGTGGGATCTGGCGGCATTGGTCAGGGAGGTAACGTCACCATCACCACTGGCACACTTTCTCTTACCAACGGCTCACAGGTGAATACTGGTCCGTTTGGGCAAGGAAATGCCGGAGATATCACGATTACTGCGAGAGATGCCGTGTCCTTTGATGGGGTAGCTAGCGAAGGAGCTAACAGCTCTAACAGCGGCGCTTTTAGCTCGGTGGCGGATTCTGAAGTAATCGGAAATAGTGGCAATATCAGCATCACGACAGGGACGCTTTCTCTCACCAACGGGGCAGTAGTGTTTGCTGGCACATTTGGGCAAGGAAATGCCGGAGATATCACGATTACTGCGAGAGATGCTGTGTCCTTTGATGGGGTGAACAGCATCATTCAAGCTAATAGTGGTGCTTTTAGTACGGTGGGAGTTGGAGGCAGTGGTCAGGGAGGCAATGTAAGCATCATCACAGGGACGCTTTCTCTTACCAATGGTGGGAGAGTGGGTACTGACACATTTGGACAAGGAAATGCCGGAAATGTCACGATTATGGCAAGAGATGCCGTGTCTTTTGATGGAACAGGCAGCAATGGATTTAACAGCGGTGCTTATAGCCAGGTGCAATCTAGAGGCATCGGTCAGGGAGGAACGATCGCAATTGATACCGAGCGATTCTCCATCACAAATGGGGCGCAATTATCCGCCTCTTCTGAGGGCCAAGGGGCAGCAGGCAACTTAGAGGTAGCAGCCCGTCAACTTCGTCTCGACAACCAGGGATCGATTCAGGCACAAACAATATCGGGGCAAGGAGGCGACATCACCCTGCAAGTGCCTGCCCTGCTGCTGTTACGGCGCGGGAGTTTCATCTCCACCACAGCAGGAACAGATCAAGCAGGCGGAGATGGTGGCAATATCACTTTGAACAGCAATCTGATTGTCGCTGTGCCGCAAGAAAACAGTAATATCTCTGCCAATGCCTTCACGGGGCGCGGCGGCAACATTCGCATCACCACTCAAGGACTGTTCGGGATTGAGCCTCGTTCAGCAGAAACATCCTCAAGTGACATTACTGCGAGTTCTCAATTTGGCATCAGTGGCACCATTACCCTAAATACCCCTGATGTTGATCCGAGTCGAGGCTTAGTGCAGTTAGCCACAGAGCTGCGAGACACAAGCGGATTGATTGCCAGCGGTTGTCCAGCAGATGAAGGCAATTCGTTTTCGATTACTGGGAACGGCGGATTACCAGAAGATCCACGACAGCCATTGATGGGCAACGGAGTTTGGTTAGACGATCGCGCGACGGGACAATCTCAATCCTCAATTCCTCAATCGGTGCCAACGATCGTAGAAGCACAAGGATGGATTCGCGATCGGGACGGAGGAATTACTCTAATTGCCGATCGTCCGGGTGCAATCTCTCAAACTTCTCTGCCACTGACTTGTTTGTTGCCATTTGTAGGGAATGAGCGATCCGATCAATAACCCTGATTACGCAGACGTAGATTGTGCCATGCTAGAGATATGATATTTCGTGTGCAAGAGGACAGCTTATGTATGCAGTCATTTCACGAGACAAAATTCGGCTTCCACCCGGAACCGTTGTACGGATGCCCGGTTCTTGGCAAGACTACTGTGCCCTCAGAGACAGCCGAGGCGATGGCTCCATTCCTCGAATTAAATACCGTGACGGAGAAATCTTACTGATGAGTCCAATGCCCCGACACGGAAGAGAAGCGCATCTGCTTGCCAGGATTGTAGAGAGCCTTCTAGATCGGGACGATCGCAATTATGAAGCCTTCACTCCGATCACAATGGAAGTGCCTGAAGAAGGTGGCATTGAGCCAGATTATTGCTTCTACATCGACAATTGGCAAGCAGCCGTGGGTAAAGACCGCCTCGACTGGCAAAGCGATCCACCCCCTGATTTAGTGATTGAAATTGATGTGACAACCTACACCGAGGCAGTTGACTATCTGCCTTACCGAGTGCCAGAGGTGTGGCTGTTCAAAAAGAATCGGTTGCTAATCCATTGGCTGGAAAATGGCGAATATACCCTACAAGAAACGAGCCAGTTTTTTCCCAATGTGGACATCAAGACGATCGTGGCTCATTGCTTGCAAGTAGCAGCAGAACGCGGTACAGGAGTTGCCCTGCGAGAATTGAGAACTAGCCTATTGCCTGAGTGATGCAGTGGTTCTTTACTGGGACTACCGCAGCGGCTCTGTGGCGATCGCTGCCAATCCGACGGTCGGCTGGGTCAGAAAGCTTGCCCAGGTTTTGTCTAAATCTGCATTGTTGGGTTGCGATCGTTTAGCTTCTGCTAGAGTCGTCAGGGCATCATACCAAATTCCTTGTTTGCCATATTGTGCGGCTTGTTGCAAGGTAGTCTGTAAACTGAGTTGTCTAGTAGGTTGTTCTCGACGAACCCAGGCAGATACAGCCGGGTCATTGGGGCTAGGTCGATCGCCACACACAAGCACGATCGCCCACTGATAAGTTTTCCCAACTTCTAGAGGCGGCGCATCCTCAGCCGCTTGGATGCCGATCACGCCTGGTTGTCCGGTAATTGGGACAAAGCGTTGAGAATGATGCTGATTGCCCTGTTTGATGCTGAGAACAATTTGACGAGCAGAGGTCTGTGGCACATACACCCAAAACATGGGGCGCGCTAACCAGGTCAAGCCATAGTGATCACTGGGAACAAGAGCAGTGAGGGAGGACTTCTCAGCCGTTTGATTGGTAGAGAGTGAACTATCTTGGGAACATCGTCGATCGTCCCGTGAGCCTGCTCCTCTAGTAGTGCCCGGTGTTCCTTCTTGTGGCGGTGGCTTAAAGAAAATCGGGGCATTCAGACCGTTGGAGCGTTCTAGCTGACTTGAGGATTGAGCAATGTTCTGAATCGCAGGTCGCGCTGATGCAGATTCAATGCCTGTTAGTAAGAGCCATGTCACGATGAGTGTTAATAATGCTTGAAAATTCATTGTCCTTCTCCTAATAAGTAAGTTATTTTTCAAGATGGTGGATTTTTTATCGAATCGCTTCTCAGCTCATGTCAAAGTTTGAGATAGTTTAATTGGATGACTACTACAGCCTCTACTTACTTCATATCAACAATCCTAGAATAAAGTTGACGAGACTAAAATCCGTAAATCTCATACAAAATCTCATATAAGAACAACTAATGCTCTTTTAATTGCTGGTCGATCGCTGCCTGATTTTCCTTTGTTTCCGATTGCTTCAAATACTCGATCGCAATGCGTCCAGCCGTTGGATAGTCTTGTCTGGCTCTCAAAAGTAATGTCAGAGTATGCCGAAATCGCAGGTGATCCAGTTGTTTATTTGTGACAAGCCATAGCGCGATCGCACTTCCCCACAATCCCAATAACGCAGGCGCAACAGGCAACCACCATCCCAATAGAAATGCCCCATAGCATCCTCCCACAAGTCCAGCACTGGCTAACACTGTCCCCATCACCAACTGAATTGGAGATTTGAACCGCCAGCTAATCAAGGCTCCAACTCCTGTCCAGACTAGAATCCATATGCCTTCCAGGGGCTCAGACCAGGGGCGAATCAGCGGTCGTCCCTCTAGAGCAGCACTCAAAAGCTGGCTGACAATGTTGGCGTGTAACACAACTCCGGGCATTGGCTGAGATGCACCAAACCAGCGATCGCTAAAAGGCGTTTGAAAGACATCTTTGACACTTTCTGCGGTAGTTCCAATCAAAACAACGCAGTCACGAAGTGGAGCGTCTCCGCTCTCACGCAAACTTTCTGATGGGGCTTGACGCTTCAGAACTTGTTGCAAAGAGAATGTGGCAAAATTTGCTTGTGTCCCGCGATAGTTTAGAAGAATTTGATACCCCCCGGTTTCTGCACTGACATAGCCGCCAGCATTGCGTTCTAGTCGCTCGAAAATTACTTTACCCAGACGTAAGCGTTGACCTTCTGAATCTAATGGCTCAGGCGTGATCTTGTCAGATTTTAGATAGTGTAGTGCGAGTTGGGTAGATAAACTGTACTGAATGTTATCTTCGGACGAGACCGACAACAAGGCTCGACGCACTGTTCCATCACTGTCCTCAACTTGATCAGAAAAACCAACCTGCCGCAATTGGCGCAACATAGGAGGCGCTGCGACTCGACTCCCGACAACTTTCTCAATCCCAAATAGATTTGGCGTAGATTGAAAGACTTGCACCAGATCTGAATGTCCTGGCTCGACAGGCAAATCTCGATAGTTATCTAAGCCGATCGCTCGTGGTTTCTGTGCTTTGATCGCATTAATGGCTTGAGCTAAGACACGATCGGGAATCGGATAGCCAAATTGCTTGAGATCAGACTCCTCGATCGTAACAATGGCAATTCGTTCATCGCGCCGTTCTACAGGTCGCCACCGCAAAAACTGATCAAACAGATCCAACTCCCAGCCTTGCAACAATCCCAGAACTCGGAGCAATAGAACGGGCGCTGTAACTGCGATCGCGACTTTAGGAATCCAGTGAAAGGGAATTCGCTGCTTAGGAACCTCCTGACTGGCTTTCTGTCTGGCTTCTGCCAGAATGTGATTTGCCTGTTCAATAGCTTCTAATGCGAGTTGGGCTTCCCATTTGGCAAGCTCCTGACTTGCGCCCAAAAACTGATAGTCCTGATCCGCGAGACTTTTTCCCAATGCCCAGGCGAGTGCATCTTGCAACGCTTGACCCCGTAATAGGCAGGCAGTATCTTGTTTGCCACTGGCAACCCAGGCAGCACAAAGCGGCGCATAAGGGCGAAGATAAGCAAGTTTTTGGCTCACCCAATCTGGATGAAAAACGGCTCGATAGATCGGATTTTTGACGACAAGTTGCCCTCGCTGATTGGACACTAGCCCAGATAACAAAAGCTCAATTTGCTCATCGCTGCCATCAAAAGGGACTGTTGAATCTAGCACTTGCTGATACAGTCCGAGTAGTCGGGTTGATCGCTCCGGATTGCTCAACACACGATCGCGAATCGTTCTCAAGTGTTCTGGCTCATCCTGAAATTCCCAGGATTGAAGAATGCACTGCTGCACAACCTTAGCAATGTGCTGGCGATCGTCTATTTCTAAATCGTCCATTTCTGAAGTCGATCTCTTCGAGTTACCCGCAAGGGGTCGCGATTCCCCAACTAACCGACATAATTTTTGCGTTAGAAAAGGCTGTCCACCCGCCCATGTCAAAATTTCTTGAAGTGCTAGTTGAGGATCATTGACCGCATCTGTTAAGCCCTGCGCCAATGGTTGAGCTTCGGATAACTGAAAGCCATCAAGCGCGATCGCCTGACCAATATTAAATGGCGTTCGCTGAGAATCAGTCATCAAATCTGAAGGTCTTGCCACCCCCAAAAAAGCGAATGTGAGCCGTTGATACTCCGGTTGAAGACTGCGACGGTTATAGCAAGCACGAATCAGGGCAAAGAAATCTTGTATAGAGAACTCTAAACTACAAACACTATCGACCTCATCGAGAAAAATCACTAAATTTGGACGCGAATGATTTGCAGACGTAACTTCAACTAAGAGTACAGTTTCAATCCATTGTCCCAATCGTTGCACCGAAGAAAGATCCTGCCGCTCCTGCCACCAGGTTTTCAAATTGACCGACTGTACCAAATCAAACGCTTGCCAAAGCTCAACCGCCAATCCCTTGTACCACTGCTCCAGGGTTACGTTCTGGCTCCCAATGCGAGAGAGGTCGATCGCAGCACAGGCAACCCCCTGATTCTGAAGTTGATGAAAGGCCCGCACCATCAAGCTAGATTTGCCCATTTGTCGAGCATTGAAGATGTAGCAAAACTGACCTGTACTTAAGGCGTGATAGAGGTCGATATCTGCCTGTCGCTGCACATAGTTTGGATCATCCCAACGGAGGCTGCCCCCAACTTGATAGTGATTCATGTTACACAGCTATCTCCCTTCTTCACGCCTTTAGGAACCCCTTTCCCATTTAATCCTTTATGCTTGATAATTAAACCCAGCAACCTCATAAAAAATCTCATGAAGAAACTCATAAATCACTTTTTAGTGTGATTGACTTACGGAGTGTAGGCGAAATAAGTTGTGGTCACTGCTGGTTTAAGACTGACACATTCATCCACTGAGGGGCAATTCTCCATGAAGCTGGATATGAAACTAGATATGAAGCTAGATAATCTTTTTGAGACTCTCAACCACAAACTAGTTTCTTGCAACAATCGACCATTAAATTCGACAGAAACGCTGCTTTTACAGGGAATCTGGCAGTATCAGACCTATAGCCAGATTGCTGACGAAATCGGCTACAGTCCTGGGTATTTGACGAATGTTGTTGCACCAGAAATGCTACATCGACTTTCTCAACTGACAGGTCAGCGTCTCACCAAGAAAAACTGTCGCATCATTCTAGAATCGTTTGTCGCTCAGTCTGTGCCTCAGTCTACCTCAGAAACTGATTCGCTAACTAGTTCGCCTAACTCATACACGCTTCCGATTGCCGCCACTGCTGCCCTATCGTTGCCCTCCTTTCCTAGCGGCCCGATCGCGGTCAACTCTCCCTTCTACATTGCCCGTCCGCCGATCGAAACCCAAGTCTTTGAAGAACTCCAAAAACCCGGAGCATTGGTACGAGTGAAAGCCCCTAGAGACATGGGAAAAACTTCTTTGCTCTTACAGGTGTTGCATCAGCTTGATCAGGTGGAATATCACACGGTTTACCTTTCTTTGGGGCAGATCGATCAGGCCATCTGCAATGATCTGAATCGGTTTTTGCGCTGGCTCTGCGTCAGTGTATCCAGACAATTACAGCTAGAACCCAAACTTGATGAGTATTGGGATGATGACGTTGGCAGCAAAGTAAGCTGCACGCTCTACTTTCGCAATTATCTACTGAAAAAACTCAATGCGCCGCTAGTCTTAGCCTTAGATGAAGTAAACCGTATTTTTGAACATCCAACCGTTGCTCAGGATGTCTTACCTTTGTTGCGCTCCTGGTATGAAGAAGCCAAACGGCTCCCCATCTGGCAAAATTTTCGGCTGATCATGGCTCATTCGACCGAGGTGTATGTACCGCTCCAACTAAATCAGTCTCCCTTCAACGTCGGGCTTGCTGTCCAGTTACCGAGCTTTAGTTTGGAGCAAGTCCAACAACTCGCGCAACGCTATCATCTCAACTGGGACAATAGCAACGCAGCCCATCAACTCATGAACCTGGTTGGCGGACATCCGGCCCTGATCCACGTTGCACTCTACTACCTGAGCCGAGGAGAGTTTACGCTCGATCGATTGCTCGAAGTTGCGCCGACTTCAACAGGCATCTATCAACATCATCTACAGCGTCACTGGGTCACGCTTCAGGAACAGCCAGCCTTAGCTCATGCTTTCAAGAAACTTTTAAGTACGACTGAGCCGATTCACACGGAATCAACTCTCGCTCACAAGTTGACCAGCATGGGGTTAATTCAACAATCGGGCAACGCAGCGATCGTCAGTTGTCAGTTATACCAGCAATATTTTCGGGAGATGCTTGATCACAGTGTCACGTAAATGGACACCAATCAGCAGATTACATCAAACTGCTCAACCAGTCGAGAAAGCTGGAATCGAACCATTGCTAGTGCAACTGAGCTATCCAACTTCATCTTCTCCACGCTTGGCATTACCTTTTCCAGAATGGGCGACGATTTATCTGCATTGGTTGCAAGGGATCAATTTTCGGCATTGCTGAATTGCAATATGAAATGCTAGATTTGCCCTCACCCTAACCCTCGCCCTTTGGGAGAGGGAACAAGAACTCTGGCTCCCTTCTCCCTAGGGAGAAGGGTTGGCGAGGGCTGTGCCCCACTTCGTGAGGAGGGCAATTCATATTTGCATTCAGCAATGCCCAATTTTCTACTGTCGTGCATCACTCAATTCAGCCATTGATCTAGCCTTTATTAAACTCAATTTGCCCGACATACTCGTACTGACCATACTGGTGCTTTCCACTAAACAGCGCCACCTCATAAGCTCCAGCACTGGGCAAAGGACAAGAGAGCTGTAAACCTTGACTGGTTTGCTCGACACAGCGTTGAGATTGGTTGCTGCCTTTGGCACTGTAGGTTGCCATGAGCCATCGTCGCTGCGGATTCTCAAGCTCGATCGCCGGATCACCTGACACATCTGTTTGCGATCGCGTCGGCGAAATCAGCTTCAGCCCTTGAGCAAAAAACTGTGGTTGCAGCATTGGCTGACGCAAAAACTCACCCCGCGACAGCGGCTTTGCGAGTAGTTGCCACGCGACTTCTTGGGGAAAATGGCTAATTGACATGACGGTGGGCGGTGGAAACAGAAAGTCTGCGCGGTATCCCTTTTTGAACCCGGAAGCATCTACAGAACCACTATCCCAGGTCGCATCGATTAAGTACCAGGTGCCCTTCACCTTTGCCGCATTCCAGGCGTGTGACTGACCATTGAGATCGCTCGTTTCAGTCCGAGCATCGCCGACGACGTAGACAATCTCCTCCCCGATCGCGTTTCCCAGCGCTTCTAAAAGTTTGGCATAGCCCGCACAAACCGCTGTCCGTCGGGTAAACACCGTTTCAGCATCTTGAGGTGGGTAACGCCCTGCAAAGTAGGAAGGCGCGTCATACGCAATGCGGTCGGCTACATAGTCATGCAAAGCCTTGACCCGCAGAAATGGATCGCGCTCCTGTTGAGCAATATACTGAGCAACCGACGCAATGCTGGTTTCCACACTGGCCGGGAGAGTGGCGATCGCCGGATGAATCTGGGTGTTAGCCCAGGGCCACGGACTTGAACTTGGCTGCTCAAGCTGAGACGGTGCGGTAGGAAGGGGGCTGGGTTGAGGAGAGATTTGGGGGTCAGAAGCAGGTCGAACTTCGCGACTGTCTGCATACTGTTGATAAGGATTTTGATGAACTGCAAGGTACAACCACTCCAACCGATTAGCCGCCTGAAAGAGCGATCGCCGCACCCATTCAACTTGAGTACCTTGTTTGCCGTCAAGCATCCAGTCGCCACGAGTGGACAGCGCTAGAAAGGCTGTTTGCGGGCGTAGGGCAAGTAGACAGCCCAAAAAGACGAGGTTGAGCAATAGGGTTCGCAAAATAATGCGATCGCCGCAGGTGATAATCTGCGGACGGCGTTGACGGCGTTTTCTGCCCCATAAGTCCCAGGCGATCGGGAGCAGGGGAAATAACAGAATGCCTGACAAGACGGCTAGCTCGATCGGCCCGTTTGTATAAGCAACAAGCGACGATGCCAGCCAAACGCCCAGAACTGGAGTCAAAAAAACCAGAACCGTCAGCAATCCTTTGATCATCAAGAATGGCAGGTCAAGCAAGATCAGGCGCATAGGTTGGATGAGTACGGGGAGTGTATCCCCATTAAAGTTCCCTTTCTGGCTACTACAGCCTACCAGCGGCAGGTTGCAGAAAAAATCGTTTTAGGGGATGTTTGAAAAGTCTAAATCTGGGTTGCCCCACCCGTCGAATATGGGCTTCGTTTCGAGATTGAAGCAGGATTTCTTGATGACAAATCGAATGGCTTTCAACTTGAGTGCTTACAGATTCGCTAGGCTCAAATGCTCTCTCGCCTCTGTCTTGTCTTAGCGATCGCGACGCTCTATCTCAGTGCAGTGGGAACTGAAGGGATCGAATCTGGATATCTTCATTTTGTTGACCCGCATTGGTTGCGCGGCAGTCGCTATCTCAAGATCCATTGGCGCTGGATTCATCAATCCTTGGTACAGGGTTGGAATCTACCGACTCGCTTAGAGTGTAGTTTGGTAGATGCTCAACTGCTAACGATCGACCAACAATGCCGCCATTGTCGCGCTCACCCAAGACAAGCCTGCACAAATCAACATAACTACCCGAAAAGTATCCACAAAAGCTAACTTAACGGCTATTTCGATAGCATTGAGTGTTTGTGGCGCAAGGTCTGGCAAGACGATCGCTTGTCCAAATTGGCTGGCTCCTGCTTGGAGTGCGATTTGCACCTCGGTGGATAGATTGAGACTTGCCGTGTGAGTGGTCAATGCTTCTGCAAAGGTACTGAGTGCTATCGAACCGACAATCGCGATCGCTAACACTCCTGCCGTCCGTGCTACGGCATTGTTAATTCCTGATGCAGTTCCGGCATAGTGTGTGGGCACCGATCCCATTACAGCCGTGGTCAAAGGGGCAACCGTCACCGCCATTCCTAGCCCAAAAACAAGGATGCCAGGGAAAAAAGTAGTCCAGTAGTCAGCAGATCCGTGAGTGAGTCCGACGATCGCCAGCAGTAGAAACCCCAGCCCAGTCAAAAAAGGGCCAATCATCAGGGGTAGTCGTGATCCATAGCGATCGGTTAACCTTCCAGCCCAGGGCGATAGTCC
Source organism: Phormidesmis sp. 146-12 (assembly GCF_052939495.1). NCBI lineage: Bacteria > Bacillati > Cyanobacteriota > Cyanophyceae > Leptolyngbyales > Leptolyngbyaceae > Phormidesmis > Phormidesmis sp. 146-12. The sequence continues at coordinate 38,116 of NZ_JBJPHS010000006.1, forward strand.
GGCTAACATGAGTGCAAAGGGCAGATCGGCAAGTCCCGCGATCGCCTGTCGATAGCCTTGTGCTTCTACTAGATTGAGGCAGAGGAAAAAAGGGCCGACACTAAAGGCTGCATACAGAAATAAGGTGAGAAGATTCGTACCGCTAAAGGTGCGCGACTGAAACAGGGAAAGGGGCAACATTGGGTGAGCGCTACGAGCTTCGACGATGCCGCAAAGAACTAGCGTAAAGGTGCCGACTAGTAGTGATCCACAGCTATGCAGATTGCTAAATCCCAATTTGGGCAGAGAGATAAAGCCATAGGTGAGTCCTGTCAGTCCTACCATCATCAGAATTGCGCCTGGGTAGTCAATTTGAGAAAAAGCGGTTTCATCCCGACTTTCTGGAACTTTCAGGTGAAGGATGAGCAGTGTAATCAATCCGATCGGTAGGTTAATCAAAAACACGCCGCGCCAGAGTCCAATATCTGAGAGACCGCCGCCCAAGACTGGCCCCGCGATCGTGACGATCGTCGTTGCTGCTGACCAGGTGCCGATCGCTTGTCCTCGCTTTTCTGAACTAAACGTAGCGGTGATAATTGCCAGGCTCCCAGGAATCATCATTGCACCGCCGATCCCCTGTATAGTTCGTGCCCCAATGAGTAGTTCGGTAGTCGGCGTTAGCCCACAAACCAGAGATGCCAGAATGAATAGGCTAATTCCTGCCATGAATACTTTTTTGCGTCCCAGCTTATCACCGAGTGACCCACTAACTAGAATGAGTGCAGCCAACATTAGCAGATAGACATTCACAATCCACAGTAGTTGTATTCCACTTGCCTGAAGATCTTTTTGTAAAGAGGGTAAAGCAACATTCAAGGCAGAGGCATCAATAAAAGCCATGCTGGAGGCAAGAATGGTGGAAAACAAGACCCAGCGTTCTCCTCCGGGCGAAAGATCATGCGCGATCGTCTCCTGCTGAACTTTAGTTGCTATCACAATGAGCGAGTTCTCCTAATAAAGCAATCATGACCAAAATTTTGTCTTTGCCGCAACATTGAGAGAAGACTTTAGTAAGGAATTTTAGTCGCCTGAACATCGATCGTGATGGGAGATGACGAGTAGGTTCGCGATTGAGCTGGCCCTTTTTTCTGAAACAAAGGTAATATCCTTGAATGTTGTTCAATCAAATACTGATCGAGTACTTCATCGATAATTTGTAGCTTCTCAACATTTGTATTGATGCGCTTGAGTGTTTCTGCACAAGTAAAATTTGGATGCCCCAGCATTGAGTGGCTTGCTTTAAATTCGGCGAGTCTCAAATGGATGATGCTCAAAAACTTTCCAAAGTTTGCTTGAACCATAGACTCGGTGGAGTAATTTGGAATCTTACTAGCCTCAAAGCTCTCATACTCAAGAGACTTAATCAGGAGTGCAGCGCTGTAAGCCCGATCGAGCGCTCTTTCAGGTGTACTCAAAAACCATTGTTTCGCAGCTTGCCAAGATGCCTGGCAGGTTTTATGGAGATGCCCTTTGCTCTTGACGAAAGTAGAAGTTTTCATGCAAAAGAATTTATGCTAATGGATTTTATGCTGATAGATAATGCGCAGACCCTTGCACCCTGATTGACTGACAAATCTTTTCAGGTAGGTTGGGTTGAACTTGGTGAAACCCAACGTTAGCAACGGTAAAAAGGCTGCTGTTGGGTTTCGCGTTGCTCAACGCCCTACGAAGCATCGGGGTTTCAGGAGTTTTGTCAGTCAACCAGCCATTGCACCATTATTAACGGCATCTTATTGCGACTTAAAAAACAAAGTCTAGTCCTGTATTGCAGATCAAGGGTACGGGTTCTTGCTCAAAACTGATTAGCGATAGGTGGTCAACATTGTCTAATAGCTTTTGTGCTGCCAGGAATCCAGCGATCGTCCAGGTTTGAAACTTTCTGGCTTCTTTACCAACTAATCGCCCTTGTCTTCCATCGTAGTATTCGGGCCACTGATCTCGCGCTAGTCGATTTTGAGCGATTGCCAGCGCTTTACAAGCGATTTCTGGTCTCCCGCATTTCTGAGCGGCAGCAGTGAGTAGCCACAGCATCACGGGCCAACTCCCTCCATTGTGGTAAGACCAGGGAGTATTTTTGGGATCACACCCTGTGATCAACCGCCAATCTTGCCCTTCAACTGCTGGAAAGCAGAGCTTCATCGGCATCTGCCCAACTAAATCGTGCCAGCGATACTCAATCATGTCCAGGATGGCGTGGGATTGTTGTGGGCTTGCTAGAGACATCACGATCGCAAGCAAGTTGCCTTGAGTAAAAAAGCGAAAGTCCATTTGGGCAGGGCCTAAGTTTCCGACAAAGTAGCCGCCTTTTTCTGGCAACCACTCTACTAACCAATCTGGAATTGTGCCAGGATAGATGTTAAGCCAATTAACAACTGACTCGCCAAACTCTTCGACTCGGTAATGGTAGATTTTTTCTAATCCATCTAAATCTAGCCAGTAGTAAGTACGAATGTGATGTGCGAGATGACTGAGTCGATCGCGAATAGCTTGTAAGTAGAGTGTCCCCTTCTCATCAGGTAGCAGTAGCTCACTAGCGGCTTGCAGCGCTCCATATAGCAAACTCTGAATCTCAAGTGGGTAACCATAGACTCCCATTCGTCTGTCAATCATGAATGAGCCATCAGGAACTAGAAGCGTGGGAAACATGTCGAATCGAGGAGTTAAACACAGGTCAAGAATCAGTCGGAGACCTTCTTGAAATTCGGGTTTGTGAGCCAGGGTTAGATCACCTGTGGCTTTCCCATAAGCGCGTAATAAGATGGGCCACCAAAAGCAAGAATCGATCGGCGCAACACGAGCGATCGCCTGTTCACCAAAATCGGCACTAATAAATTCGCTGATTCCTTTAGAGGCTACCTTAAAACTAGCAGGCATGATGCCTTGACCTGGTTTGAAGCAATTCAACTGCTTTTCATGACTTTGAAGCTCTAGAGTCAGCGTGAGAAAATTGCGAACAATTTCAACTTCGCCCTGCATCAAAAAGACTAAAGCAGAAACGACAAAATCACGAGTAAAACACTGGTCATAATTGAGTGTACTCATTCCTGGATCACAGGCGGCGATTGTTCCAACAGGGGCCTTCTGATAGTAAACAATTGAAGCTTGCAGAGCTTCGCGTGCTTCGTCTATTGCTGTTTGAATCGGTTTCATTATGTATCACTGGATGTTAAAAAGGGAAGCATCCCAATTGTGTCGCACAGTCTTTCTGCCCTCACCCCTGATTGACTGACAAATCTTTTCAGGTAGGTTGGGTTGAACCTGGTGAAACCCAACGTTAGCAACGGTAGAAAGGCTGCTGTTGGGTTTCGCGTTGCTCAACACCAACCTACGAAGCATTGGGGGTTTCAGGAGTTTTGTCAGTCAACAAGGCCCTCACCCTCTCCCCCAGGAGAAGGAACAAGAGATTTGACTACCTTTTCCCCAGGGAGAAGGGCTGGCGAGGGCTTCGCCCCACTTCGTGAGGAGGGCAATCCGAGATTCTGCACAATTGGGATGCTCTCGTTAACAAGTGGCTGGATGGATAATTGTGCAACTTCTTGGTCACTGTTTAAGAGAGTTTCTACTAGCGGGAGTGAGAGGAAAGAAACACTTTGATCAATGTAATCTGCAACAATCCTCCCTCGCTTTTAGACAGAATATGGCGCTTTTAGAGTCCTCTCAGTAAGCTCTGAAGACGCTTTGCAGTTTGAGGGCGGTGAAGTTTTTGGATTGCTTTGGTTTGAAGCTGAAGCACACGGTCTTCTGACAGGTTATATAGACTGCTCACTTTATCTAGTGAGGACGGTTCACTTTGAAAAAGACCATAGAGAGAAAAGACAATATCCCGTTCGCGGCTAGATAGCACTTCATCCAGGATATTTCGCACCTCTTGATGGATAAGAGTCTCAGCAGTTTGTTCTTCAAGTAGCTGAGAGGTATCTTCTAGCAAGTCTACTAGCTCAGTTTTTTCTTCTTCACCAACGGTATGGTTGAGAGAAATAGCACGGCGGCGCACCCGTTGTAGCGCAACTAACTGACGTGGAGAAACTTCTAAAATTTTGGCTAGTTCGCCCTCTGTAGGGCTACGCCCTGATGTTTTGTGAAAGTCGCAGATGACTTGTTTAAGCTTGTTGAGCTTGGTCACCGTCTGGTAGGGCAATCGAACAGTGTGGCAATTGTGAGCGATCGCCTGATTGATGCACTGATGTACCCATCCATACGCATAGGTTGAGAATTTATAGCCTCGCTCTGGATCAAACTTCTCAACAGCACGGTTTAGTCCCAACACGCCTTCTTGAATTAAATCTGGGAGAAGCTCTTTGTGATTGGGATACTTGTGAGCAATCGAGACCACCAATCGCAAGTTTGAGCAAATCATTTTGCGCTTGGCAATGCGCCCTTGTTTGCAGCGTTGCTCTAATTCAGATGTTTCAATTGTCAGCCTTGCCGCAAGCTCAGAGGGTTTAGGAACTCGACCCAGTTCTTGAGTGAGATCATTGCGCTGTTCTTCAGCAGATATCAGAAACCTGACTTGTCGAGCGAGTTCAATCTCCTCAGTTGCTTTGAGCAGAGGGTAGCGAGACATGACCTGCAAAAAAGCAGGCACCGAGTCTGATAGGGGACTGATGTAATGCTCAGAGGGTGATGGTGAGTCTTTGTCAGGAGCAAGGTTGTCTTGTGGGGGTGTCTGGCGATCGATACTTTTTGTACGTCTGAGACGTGTTGTTGCTTGCCGGGCAGATTTCATGGTTGCGATCGGGTCTAATGTCTTTAAACTCTTCATAATTCAGTACTTAAAGCAATCAGTTGCGGAGTGTTAGTAAGTTTCTACATGCCATCTTCCAGCTTTCTTCAATTGCTTCTGGTACTCAGCCCAATCGACTCCATCCTCAAGCGCAGCCTGACTTAAAGCTTCATTAATTCCCCCTTCCATGCCTTTCAGCCCACAAATGTAGACATAGGTGCTTTCTCGCTGAAGAAGATGCCAAAGCGTTGTTGAATAGTTAGCAATGAGATCTTGGATGTACATCTTGCCACCTCTACTGTTCCTCTGCTCACGGCTAATTGCATACTGGATGGTGAGTCTTGTTCCATCTAAGTCTCGCAGATACTCCAGTTCGTTTCTGTACAGAATGTTGGCAGTTGTGGGAATCCCAAAGAACAGCATGGCATCACCATTGAACATATAGTCCGCATGGTATTCATCAAACATTCGCCACAGGAAGGCTCGGAAAGGAGCAATCCCTGTTCCAGTTGCCATCATGATGATGGTTGCATTCGGGTCATTGGGCAGTAGGAAACTATTACCTACCGGGCCCACAATCTGTACTTCATCACCTGGTTGCATGTTGCAGAGGTGGCTGGAGCAAGTCCCGTAGATGATTTCGCCTGTTTCTGGATGGGGGTATTCTAGAAGTCTGACACAAAGCGAAACGGTCTGATCGTCCCCGTGATCTCCATGCCGAGTGGAGGCGATCGAGTAAAGCCGCAGTTTATGAGGTTTGCCTTTACTATTGGTTCCGGGTGGAATAATACCAATGCTTTGTCCTTCTACATAGCGGAAGTTTTTATCAGGCAGTCTGAGAATGATATGGCGGACATCTCCAACAGCGCCTGGATGAACAAGTTTTTCGTTGAGCAAACATTGACCGATCAGAGGGTGATCTGGACGATACAGGTTAACGGGAATGCTGGCTGTAGTCTGTGTCATGATTTTTCTCACTTGCAGTGCTTGAAAAAAGTTTGGTAGACACCCGATGACTCTTATAACTGCTAACTGAGCGGCTAGTTGTCAATGTCGCAATTTCCACTCTATAGTTGACCCTAAGCCCAGGGTGCATTGTTGCAGAGTGCCTGGTAGATCGCCGCTTCCAGTAAAATTAAAATAGATACTGATTAGACTCACTGCTATAGCTTAAGTAGATAAGAGTGACAAACCTGGGACAATCTAATCTCAAGCTGAAAAGAAGTAAAATTTTACTAAGTACGTAGGTCTAATTAGATTGAAGATGGAGTAGTAGGTTGGGTGGAAGGATGAAACCCAACATCAGTATCAGTTACGCGATCGCTGAAGGAGCATCCCCATTGTGTCGCTGAGATCTTCGCCCCCTAAATCCCCCAAAATTGGGGGACTTTGAGTGAGCCAAACTTTCCAGTTCAAAGTCCCCCAGAAGGGTAGGGTTGATTCATTCTATTGAAAGGAAAAACGAAGAGCCGATTCTCTTGTTAGTTGCCGTAGACCGTTCAAAAGAAAGAATCAGGGTTCTGGATGCCCTTTGAATTTCTTCGCTCAGAATGAATCAACCCTACCCCAGAAGGGGGGATTTAAGGGACGTAAAAGACTGGAACGCAGTGAGAAAGACCATCAAACCTTGTGTCTCTACGTTGACTGAGGCTGCTGTAGGGGAATTTGAATCGCAAACTCGGTGCCTTGTCTGATCGCCGATCGACAAGATAGCTTTCCGCCGTGTTTTTCTACGACAATCTGGTAGCTGATTGAGAGACCCAATCCGGTGCCTTGGCCTACAGATTTGGTGGTGAAGAAGGGGTCAAACAGCTTGGAGCGGACAGTTTCACTCATCCCTTTACCATCGTCAGCAATGCGGACTGTTGCCCAGTGATTGCTAGTAACCTCCGTGTAGATCCGAATTGTATTAGGGTTGGCTTTGATCTCCTCAAACGTGCGCTCCTGGTTAGATTCTTCTAAAGCATCGATCGCGTTACTTAGAATGTTCATAAACACCTGGTTGAGTGGCCCTGCATAGCAGTTTACTAACGGCAATTGTCCATACTCCTTAATCACTTGGATTTCTGGACGCTGTGAGTTAGCTTTCAAACGATTGTTTAGAATGACGAGTGTGCTATCGATGCCTTCATGAAGATTGACAGCCTTAATTTCGGCTTCATCCAGGCGAGAGAAATTCCGTAGAGACAGCACAATTTCACGGATACGATCGGTGCCCAGATACATTGATTGAACAACCTTCGTGAGATCTTCTACCAGAAAATCGACCTCGATCGCGGCAATCTCGGCTTGAAGTTGGGGTGATGGATTGGGGCAGTCTTGTTGATAAAGCTGTAACAGTCTGAGCAGGTCTTGAGCATACTCCTCAACATAGCTGAGGTTGCCATGAATAAAATTAACCGGGTTATTAATTTCGTGGGCTACCCCTGCGACCATTTGCCCAATGCTAGACATTTTTTCACTCTGAATCAGACTCATTTGAGTGCGTTCCAGTTCTTTTAACGTTTGCTCAAGTGAGCTATTTTTCTCGCTGAGTTCATGCGTTCTAGTCTCAACCTGCTGCTCTAGCGTGTGACTATAGACTTCTAATTGTTCATTCGCTTCGATTTGGGCTTGTAGCAGGTACTTTACTTTCCAGATCAGTTGGTTGAGTGCTGTCGTTAATTCGCCCACTTCATCCTGGCTGGTGACAGGTGCTTGTAGATCAAAATTTTCGGTCTGGATAACCTGCTGGGCAACATTAGCGGTCATTTGAATCGGCTGGGCGATCGCTCGGCTGGTGGAGATAGCGCAGAAAATGGCGATCGCGATCGAGAATAGTAGGCTAATTGTAATGATCTGGGTTCGCAATTCCAGAGCAGCCTCTATAGATTCGTTTGCTTCCTCATGCTCCTCAAGCGCAACTTTCAGGAGATTATCCACCCGCTTTGAGAATTCATCAAACTCAAAGACTAACGAATCGTTGTTCGCCTCGATTAACTGAGTCTGAGCCGCCTTTCTCTTCTCTGGTGGCAAGTTCTGTGGATTTAGCTGCTGAAGCTGTTTTTCGACTTGCTGTAAGCGCAGATCCAAACCCTCGTAGGACTGACTCAACTGGTCAAGTGCCTCTTGCTCGATCGCGGATTCTTCAACTTCGGGATTGAGATATCCTTGAGACGATTTAAACTCTGCCCATACCTGACGGGAGGATGCCAGATGAGTCAAAAAATCGGCATACTCTATTTGCCACAGGGTCGGCTTTTCCATCAACAGGATGAGTTGTTTTTGGTGAAGATGGGCTTCTAAGACATCACCCTCCATCCGATAGAGCAGACTGATCTCCTCCGTGGCATCTTCTTCCGCTTCATAAGCCTCCCGCTGATAGTAATCTGCAACTAAAAATCCGGCCGTGATTCCCACAACGGCAACTCCCAGTGCCAGACCATACCCACCACTAATCTTTTGTCCCACCTTCAAGCGACTAAACCATCGGCCCCACCCCTTTTTTACGAAAGGCTGTGTATCAAGAGACCCCTCTGCTGTCTGGCGGCTTGGCTGAGGGGGTTGATTCGTTGGAGTTCCTTGAGATTGAGGCATGGAATCGTCTAAAGATGAAGAGTTAGAGCAGGCACGAGGTCACTATCTATCAGAATACCCCTGAGACCTCTAATAATCTCTCTTCAACTGTAATTAGGTAAAGGGTTGTCGATCGACCAATCTCTCTATTTTGCGCCTGGCTCTTTTTGTCCCAAGTTTATCACCCTCTAAAGTCTAAGCTTGCTGAAATACAGAGCGGTTGTTGATCCTGCCGATTTCCGATTTGAGGTTCTTGCTGTAAGAACTCACTTTTTGCAAGTTGAATAGGCAACAACTTTACTGTATTTGAACCTGGTCAAAACGATATTCTCAAAGCCTTGGGGTGCAAAACCGATAGACAACCTTCTCCCAGCTAGAAATAAGTGGGGCAGAGCCGTGTGGAGAGAGTAGATCGTTTGCCTGCTAATCATAAGGAGACTTTGATGATTTATAACCACAACCCTTCTCAAGTGTCCAAAACTGTTTACTTCAGAGTAAACGTCAACGGGAATATGCAGCTTCTTCCAATGGAAGTGAATACTCAAGGCTTGCTTAGATACATCGGAAAATATGAATGCGATCGCTCAATTGTTGATTCACAGATTTCTAAGCATCTTGAATAGCTGGGATGTTTGTGATGACTCGAAGCAGTTTTCAGCAGTATGAAGTGGAGCCAAGGCTCGTGCAGAAGGGGTTTTCCCTTAATTTTGATCCTCATAGACGCTCAGGTATCGCTCTACCTCGGCGACCTTTAGCAAAATTGGTGAGCGATCGATCGTTCCAATGATTTACCTTTTTGAAATTGGAGAAACCACTATGTTGACTGACCTGACAATCAATTCCTGGACAGCAATCATCTTAGGACTCAGCGTGATCTTGTGTCCGACTCTGTGCTGGATTCAAGCTGCCAGAGTTCGCAATCTTTATCGCTAGTTTCATCGGCGTTGCTGAATTGCGGTATGAAATGCTAGATTTGCCCTCACCCTCACCCTCTCCCAAAGCGCTACCGTGTACATACAAGTCCGGAGTCGCTTCGTTTCAGTCGCCTTCAGCCCCCTAAATCCCCCAATCTGGGGGACTTTGATAAAGAGAGACTGTGATCGTTCAAAGTCCCCCAATTTTGGGGGATTTAGGGGGCGAAAGATCTCGGCAATGACGGATCGATCAACTTGTGTGTACACGGTAGCCCAAAGGCCAAGGGGACAAGAGTTCTGGCTCCCTTCTCCCTGGGGAGAAAGGTTGGTGAGGGCTTCGCCCCACTTTGTGAGGAGGGCAATTCATACTTGCATTCAGCAATGCCGTTTCATCCAGGTATTAGGGTGTGTTTTGATTGCAAGATTCACCCTAATATTCAAAGCTTTCTATCTTAATGATCCGCTCCAACTTGTTCGTTTTGCAGGGAGTTCTGCGTAAGCCGTGAAAATTCCAAGTAGTATTTTAACGCTAGTAGCGGGTATCCTTCTCGCCTGGGTGAGTCTATGGGTCGGTCAGCACCACGGTTTGTTACCCATTGCCGCTTCTAAGGAAGCCTTCTTAGTCGATGGGTTGTTTAATACGATGATGACGATTTCGGTCGGGTTATTCATCATTGTGCAAGGGGCGATCGTGTTTGCTGCGATTCAATTTCGGCAGCGTCAAGGAGATGACACCGATGCTCTACCCATCCACGGCAACATTCCCCTCGAAATTTTTTGGACTGCTATTCCTGCGATCGTTGTTTTGGGACTAGCCGTTTACAGTTTTGACGTTTATACCCAGATCGGGGGGCGCGACCCGATGGATCACAGTGCCCAGGCTCACAGTAGGTCGGCGATCGCTCAAGTGCCTGGATCAGCCATCGCCGCCTCTTTACCGTCTAATGCACCCTCAAATGCGGTTGTAGAGACTGTTGCAGAGACCACAGTTCCTTCAGAATCCCCTACAGGAGTCATCGCTCAGAATCAACCTGCTTCAGCCTTGACGGTGAATGTAGCAGCCATGCAGTTTGCCTGGATTTTTAGTTACCCAGACAGTGGGGTGATGGCTGGAGAGCTACATGTTCCCTTGGGTCGTGAAGTGCGGGTCAATCTCTCAGCCAATGATGTGATTCATGCCTTTTGGGTGCCTGAGTTTCGCCTGAAACAAGATGCAGTCCCAGGTCGAGAATCTGTGTTGAGCTTTACGCCGACCTCTGCGGGAACTTACCCTCTGATTTGTGCAGAACTTTGTGGTGCTTATCATGGAGCAATGAAATCGCAAGTCATTGTGGAAACACCCGCAGAATTTGATCGTTGGATTCAGACGCAAATTGCCAGTGGAGCAGCAGACCCTGAGACCGCGATCGCTCAAAATCCAGCAGAGATGACTCCCTCAGAGTTTTTGGCTCCCTATGCTCAAGAAATTGGAGTCACTCCTCAGATTCTAGAGCAACTGCCTCATTTGTATCAGCCAAGCCAACAGTCGGCGTAGTCGTGTTTGTTTCCTCGATCGGCTTGGGAGAGCCAAATTTTGCCCTCTGACCATCAACTTCTGCGAAAGGTCATCCAACTCGACCAGCACAAGGATTAATTTTGTATGACACAAGCGCAGCTTCAAGAAACGACCAATTTTGTGCCCCCTATCCCTGACGAAGAGCCAAAGGGGACACACTGGCGAGAATACTTCGGATTTAGTACAGATCATAAAGTAATCGGCATTCAATACCTGGTGACAACGTTTGTTTTTTACCTGGTTGGGGGAGCGCTGGCGACGATGGTTCGCACAGAGTTAGCAACTCCAGAAGTCGATTTTGTGAGCCGCGAAGTTTACAACAGCTTATTCACAGTTCATGCGACAGTGATGATCTTCTTGTGGATTGTCCCCGCTGGGACAGGTGGCTTTGGAAACTATCTAGTGCCTTTGATGATTGGGGCACGAGACATGGCATTTCCTCGCTTAAATGCGCTGGCATTTTGGATGATTCCACCCGCAGGGTTATTGCTGTTGAGCAGCTTCTTTGTCGGTGCCCCCGGCGCAGGCTGGACTTCTTATCCACCGTTAAGCACAACGGGTGACAAAGCAGGCGAGGCGATTTGGATTCTCAGCGTCCTACTGCTTGGCACGTCCTCTATCTTGGCAGCCTTAAATTTCATCGTCACCATCTTTAAGATGCGTGCCCCTGGGATGGGATTTAACCAGATGCCATTGTTCTGTTGGGCAATGTTATCAACATCCGCCCTGGCGCTGATTGCAACCCCTGTATTAGCGGGTGCGTTGATCTTGCTGGCGTTTGATTTGCTAATAGGAACTTCCTTCTTTAATCCAACAGGCGGTGGAGATCCGATCGTCTATCAACACTTGTTCTGGTTTTACTCGCATCCGGCAGTTTATATTATGATCTTGCCCTTTTTTGGGGCGATTTCAGAGATTTTGCCCGTCCATGCTCGTAAACCCATCTTTGGCTACAAAGCGATCGCTTACTCCAGTCTTGCAATTAGCTTTCTAGGCTTGATTGTTTGGGCACACCACATGTTTACTAGTGGAACACCGCCTTGGTTGCGAATGTTTTTCATGATCACGACGATGATCATCGCTGTGCCCACGGGCATCAAAATCTTTAGCTGGGTGGCCACGATTTGGGGTGGTAAGCTGCGATTAAATAGCGCCATGCTGTTTGCGTTGGGATTTATCTCAATGTTTGTGATTGGTGGTATTAGCGGGGTTATGGTTGCTGCTGTTCCCTTTGACATTCACGTTCACGATACTTACTTTATCGTGGCTCACCTCCATTACGTATTGTTTGGTGGTAGCGTGTTTGGGATTTATGCCGCCATTTACCACTGGTTCCCCAAAATGACAGGGCGAATGCTCAATGAAACACTGGGTAAAATTCACTTTGTGCTGATGTTAATCGGGTTTAATGTCACCTTCTTCCCAATGCACAAGCTCGGACTAGAAGGCATGAATCGACGGGTTGCAGAATATGATCCAAAGTTTGCAGCGATCAACTTGATTTGTAGCATCGGTGCTTACTTGCTGGCAGTTTCGACCCTTCCCTTCGTTGTGAATGTTATTTGGAGTCTCATTTCAGGCCCCAAAGCTGGAAATAATCCCTGGCGAGGCCTGACGCTAGAATGGATGACAACTTCGCCGCCGCCAGTAGAAAACTTTCTCATTGATCCCGTTTTGGTCACAGGCTTCTATGACTATGGCGGTGTGCCTGATCATGGGACAGGAAGCAATCATCAGAAAGATGGCTTTGTAGATGTGTTGTTCTCTGATCCAGCAGGTTCTTCGATATCAGATCCCGATGATCTAGCTGTTCAGTCTGCTCGATCGTTGACTCATCCTGACAGCCAGGAACAAAGCCTTAGCCAGGAATAAGTAAACCATCCTTCAAAGTGTATGGGTTAATTAGCAATGACGGCGTTGCTGAATCATGGGACGAATTGCCCTAAAGCGAAGGGAAACCCAATGCTCAAAGTCCCCCAAAATTGGGGGATTTAGGGGGCGAAAAGATTGGCACTTCCCACGCATTCATCCCTCCAATCAGCAACGCCCAATGGACTAGTAGCCCATACACCGTGACTCGACAATCCTTTAAAACCGAACCAACACTCATGCAAAGCTCAACAACCAATCCGGCTGAGACAGCCAACCACGATTATCTGACGGCCGAAACGACGATCGCCGCCCATTCTGAGCATCATGACTACCGTATCTTCGGGCTGTTTATATTCCTACTTGCCGAAGGCATGATCTTCTTAGGCTTGTTTACTGCCTACTTAACCTTTCGATCGGTCACCCCCGTCTGGCCCCCCGCAGGCACACCGGAGCTAGAGTTGTGGCTACCCGGAGTCAACACCATTATTCTGATTGCCAGCAGTTTCGTGATTCACAAAGCGGATGTCGCCATCAAAAAAAATGATGTTGCAGGCCTACAAACCTGGTTTTTGATAACTGCGGCGATGGGAGCAATCTTTCTGGTCGGTCAAGCCTATGAGTACTTTCATTTAGAGTTTGGTTTGACGACAAACTTGTTTGCCAGTACGTTTTACGTTCTAACGGGCTTTCACGGGCTGCACGTCGCATTTGGGCTGGTTTTGATGGGGGCAGTGTGGTGGCGATCGCGTAAAGAAGGACATTACACCAGTGATCATCACTTTGGGGTAGAAGCCGCAGAACTTTACTGGCACTTTGTGGATGTCGTGTGGATTCTTCTATTCTTTCTGCTGTACCTTCTCTAACAAACATCAGGTCATTCTAGCGTTGGCGTTTTAGCAGCCTAGAACTAGTAAATCGCTAGAGATTCCTCTAGATTGCCAAGATTGCAACAACTACAAGTGATGTAGCCATTTGTAATTTGTGTGAAGAAAAAACTGTTGTAGAATACATTCACCAACATGCTCAATCGAATTATTAACAGCAGTCGAATATCGATTTTAGTTGCTGTACTGTGTTCATTCGCAATCTCAATCACACTGCTGCTCTATGGTGCGGTTCAAACTTTTGTTACGATCGGTCTTGCTCTAAAAATAGGGCATTCCAGTAGTGAGGCAAAGACGATAATTCTATCGTTTATCGAAATTATCGATTTGTTTTTACTAGCAACTGTTTTTCACATCACGGCACTTGGACTCTATTTACTGTTTATTGACGAACGCCTTAAAGTGCCTCCCTGGTTAGAAATTCACAACCTAGATGATCTCAAAGGCAAACTTGTGAGCGTCGTAGTGGTGATCTTAAGTGTTTTGTTTCTAGGGCGAGCCGTGAAGTGGGAAGGCGGAACAGATATTCTAGCCTTCGGAGTTAGCATTGCCTTGGTGAGTACAGCATTGACGTATTTTCTGGGCCTTCATCACAAAAAGCCTAAGGCAGAAAGTAATCTTTCGGAGGAGTACGAGCGCTATAAGGCCCGCCACCTGGACTAAGGTTGCCCTACCCAAACTCTCTCACCAGAGCTAGTCACGACAATTCACACAAATCTAATCTTCAACCTGCTGGTAGTGGTACTCAAAAAGTCGCTATCAGCTTTTTTCATGCTTAAATCCCCCAATTCTGGGGACTCTGACTTTGAAAGATCTCGGAGTTGAGGCAGACGATAAAGTTTTCCTAACAAATCTCTTAAGCTCTAACAGACAAGTTTTGACAGGCAAGTGAAGGCTTCTCAAGTAGAGTGCGGATAGAAGCCAACAACTCTCTGAGCTTATAAGGTTTAACCAGGTAGCCGTCAGCACCCGCATCTAGCCCTGCTCTCCAATCTTGGAGGGTATCTCGCGCTGTTAGCATCAAAATCGGCATACAGTAGCCATGAGAGCGTAGCCGCCGACAGAGACTAATCCCATCTTCTTTGGGCAAAAATACATCCAGTAGAAGTAAGTCATAATCAGAAGCTACCACTGACTCCCAGCCGGCCTGACCATCTAGCGCAATGTCGATCGCATAATTCTCGCCAGCAAGAGCCTCTGCCAACAGTTCAGTAATACACTGATCATCCTCAACCAGTAAAAGTTTCATAACAAGTCATAAAAGTAGATGCGAAACTTGAGCTTTTAACAAGACCGTAAGACAGCCGATACTATCGATTTGCATTCGCTTCGATCAGTGATTGAGACCCCGACTCCTGCTTTGGAGAGAATTCTAGAGACTAAAGGCTTTGCTAGAAGATTTTAATCTGGTAGATCCTTAATCAATTACGGATTAAGCTTTTTGCAGAAGATTGGTAAAAACCCCCTCGTTGCTGCTTTGAGTACGGACATTTTAGAACTGCTATCGGTTGCAACCCTTGATTGCAGCAGACTCAGTTAGTTCTTGATGTCAGATAGTCTACACCAGTTAAATGTAATTGCCCATACCATTTCAAAAAATATTTCCCCACCTTTTTGTTAATAAATAAATCATATCAGCAGATGTACCTGTTTCCAATTCAACTTTCTTCGTCCCTAGTTTGTCACCCTCGTAACAGTTATCTTAGGTGAATTCCGATGCTTTGACGGTCACCCTAAAGAGTGAATTGAAGTGGCAAGCAAAGCAAAGGTAAATGGGAATCTACCAGAGTGATGATTGATCAGCCCGTCCGATCGATACCCAGGGACGGAGCCTCTTTCCTGAGAAATTCAGGAGGTCTAAACTATGACATTACTAGTAGAAAGTCCTGCGTGTTTTTCGCCTTTACCTCCGCTTAAAAGCAAGTCTGTTACGGTTGTCATTCCTGCCTTCAATGAAGAGGGCAACCTGGAACCGCTGCTGATCTCGATCGATCAAGCTTTCAAAGCGCTTGGCTTCACGTTGCCAGTCCTGGTCATCGACGATGGCAGCACCGATGACAGTCCGAGTGTTCTGGCGCTTTTGAGTCAGCAATACCCCTTTTTGAACGTGATTCGTCATCCTCACAGGCGGAGTGTGACAGGTGTGTTGAAGACAGCCCTCGCGCATACTACTACAGATTGGATCTTCTGGGGACAAGCCGATCTCGAATCTGATCCTCAAACGGATCTCCCATTGCTGTTAGAAGCCTGTGTGCCTGGAGTGGATGCTGTAGCGGGCTGGCGACAACACCGAAATGATGGCAAGACCCGTGCATCTAGTCTGGCAAACGCTACCTGTCGTCGAATATTTGGCTTAGGCATTCACGATATGAACTGGATCAAGTTGGTGCGGCGAGATGTATTGGCAACTTTGCCATTAGAACTTGTCACCCATCGCTATACATTGGCAGTCATGGCAGGTTGGGGTTGTCGCGTAGTCGAAGTGCCGACACCCTGGCATCCGCGCCATTCTGGAAAGAGTAAATTTGGTCGCGGACGGTTGATTTCATCGGCGATCGATTTCTTTAAGGTCTGGTGTTGGTTTCAATCGGAAGGTCGTGTACTCACACCGATGAAACTGGAGCGGCTTGGATGGCTAGCGAAACAATAATGACCAGTCTTCGAGACAAACACATCTTAGTGATGACATCGGTTTATCCGCTCACGTCTGATGGTCATCATGGTGCCTTTGTGCGGGAAGCAAATCTGCGTCTGCAACCCACTGGAGCTAAATTCACAGTGTTTGCCCCTGCCTACGAGGGTAGTTCATCCTATTGGCTGGATGGAATACAGGTTTATCGTTTCCGCTATTGCATCAAACAGTTTGAGAACCTAGTACGGGATGGCGCTCCGACTAAGCTGCAACAGCAACCGCTCTACTTATTGGTTGCTGCGCTATACATCCTACTAGGAACCTGGCAAGTGTTTTGGATGTGCCGTCGAGAAAAACCAGATTTGCTGCAAGTCCATTGGGCATTTCCCCACGGGTTGATGGCGTTCCCTGCTAGTAAACTTTTGGGCATTCCGATGGTGTTCTGCTTTCACGGCGGCGAACTGCTGTTGGCGAACAAGTTTGGCTTCGTGGCAACAATCCTACGTTGGCTCCTGCCGATGACTAAAGGAGTGACTGCCAATTCTTCGTTTACTCAAGGGTTAGTTCGCAAACTTTATGATGGGCAAGTGACGATCGTGCCCTACGGTCTGACGATTGAAGCCAAAGCTCCGAAAGCCCGATCGCCCGAAGAACCTCCCAGACTCTTGTTTGTCGGTCGATTAGACGAGCGCAAAGGACTGCGATATTTGCTGGAAGCACTCCCGATCGTACTCGCAAAACAATCGGTTCGGTTGCGAATTGTCGGCAAGGGCATTCTGGAACTAGAGATTCGCACTCAATGCAAAGACTTGCGTTTGGAAGGCGTTGTAGACTTTCTAGGGTTCGTCACGAAAGAAGAACTGGCGAATGAGTATGCAACTTGTGATGTCTTTGTGTTGCCTGCGATCGTCGATAGTAAAGGTGACACCGAAGGTTTGGGAATTGTCCTGATTGAGGCGTTAGCTCACGAAAAGCCCGTAATTGCCAGTGCAGTTGGCGGCATCGTGGATGTAATTTGCTCAGGTAAAACGGGTTGGCTCATTCCTGAAAAAGACCCGGTGGCGCTGGCTCAAGCGATTCTCACTGTTTTAGAAGATCCCGTGTCGGCTCAAGAATTGGGACGCGCTGGTTTGAACGATGTGCAAACTCGGTTTAGCTGGTCGCGCATTGTTCCCCTGTGGCAATCCCTGTTTAGTACCGCGTTAACGAATGCTTCTGATTCTGATAGTTCTGTTACCTGCGATCGAGAATGATGCAATCCCAACTTCCCTCCCGTCTAATTTTGAGTGCTTTAGTTGCTGCGCCTGCAAGCCTCATGGGTGCGCTCACTGTCACCGTACTGTTGCCGACTCTGCAAAATCCAGAGTCTAAATTTTACGGTTCCCGCTTGGGGTATCCAGCGCTGCAACGCATCAAGGGCGACCCGATTAAAGTACAAACTGCATCGGTAGGGCTAAAAAGCGTAGAGGAAAGCGTCGCAGCACCGGGGGAATCAGCAGCACTGCAAGCCGTCAACATTCGTCCGCTACTATCATCACCTGTTGAGAAGGTGTATGTGGTCGAAGGACAACAGGTGCGTCGAGGTCAACCACTCCTTCGGCTACAAAAGGCTCCCTTTGCGGCTCAGGTCGATCGTGCCCGCAACAATCTGGCCAATGCTGAACAAAACCTGCGTTCTCTACAAGTTTCTGCACCAGAAAGAATGCTGGAGCGAGAAGGGAGCATTATGGCAGCCCAAGCCAGACTTAGCGCGGCTGGAACGAAACTGAGCCAGATTGATTCTCTAGCAGAACGAGAACTCAAGAACAATGTTGAAGCGGCTCAGGTCAGATTGAAGACGGCTGAAAGAAAATTGCAACAGCTTGAACCTTTGGCGAAGCAGGGAGCTATCTCTAAGTTTCAGTTGTATGACATGCAAGACATCTATGCCACGCGCAAAAAAGAATTGCTGTCGGCACAACAAGGGGTTGTGAACACCGAAACCCAGCGATTTAACAATCGAGACTTTGTGATTACTCGCCAGAGCGATCTGGCTGCTGCTCAAGTAGCGAGACGGCTTGACCAAACCACGATCGAGCAAGAAATAACTGCGGCTCGTCTAACGCTGCAAAACAGTAAGATCGCTCTCCAGGAGGCAATCAGAGACTTGAGCAACACAGTGATTTATGCTAGCAGTGATGGGTTAGTGAGTCAGGTCAATATCCATGCTGGTGAATTAGCGGATATGCGCGATCGTGACCCCTTGATCAAGCTAGAGGAAGGCGTTGTTTTCAAAGCATTTGTTGATCAGGCGCGATTGAATGCCATCAAAATGGGCGATGTGGCAACGGTTCGCCTGGTTGCCTATCCTGGACGCACTTACAAAGGGCGCGTGATCCGGCTTAATCGCACGGTGGAAACAGAAGCTGGAAAACCAAACAAGGTCAGTGTCGATCGACAATACACCTATTCTGTGTGGGTGGCTGTTGACAATCTCCAGATGCCTTCTGGTTTGCAGGGGTATGTGCAGTTCGATCGGGGTAAGGCAGGGTTGTTTATTCCAGAAAAGGCAGTGACTCACTTATCAGGTGGGGAAAGCATGGTCATGGTGCCTGAGTCAGGTCAAGCTGTAGTTAAGAAAGTGAAGCTAGGGAGATTAGCGGGCAATCAACGAGAAGTCTTAGCAGGTTTATTGCCGGGAGACGAGGTGATTCTCTTGCCGAGAGCCTTAAACCCTGGCGATCGATTGGAAGTGCAGCTAATGCCAGCAAAACCGTCTCAAATTAATTAACAGTTAATTAACAATGCAGATTTTGCTCCAACAACTAAACTGGTTTAACCGAGAGCGGATCACTTTGCTCGTCGGTTCGTTTGCGTTAGTTCTAGGAACGATCGAGCCTTGGTATAATTTGCCGCCCCATGCGCTAGAAGCCTTCGGAATTAATCTTTCTGTCATCAATGCAGGTAAAGTTCTCGCTGCATTATTTGCACTAATCGGATTTGCGTTTGTTTTCCGGCTCAGAATCGATCGTGCGCCGCGTTTATTTTTCTGGAGCGGTATCATTGCAGTTTTACTCGTTCCGTATCTTGTTACTACTTTCTCTCCCACGGTGACTCTAGTGGCGAAAGCTTACTATGAACAGGGACAACAGATTAACAAGCACGTCGAAGTTAATTTTTCTCAGGTGCAATCGCAGTGGAAACAAAACATTTCACTGGAGCAGTCGAGTCCCATCACATCGACGTTTTTCTCCATTGAAGATAGTCGATTTTTTCAACTGTCCTTATGGGATGAAATTTGGACAAGAGGCTTGGGCTATAGCAATCACTTTTTTGGTTTTATTGGTCAAGGCTGGGTGTTTACAACGATCGGGCTGGCGATCGGGTTAATGGCTTTCTACCTGGGACTGGCTGATGAAACGCTCGATCGCTTTCTATTTGATATGGGCAAAGTGCTGCCCTGGGTGGGTCTAGTCGCTGGCATCATTGCTTTCTCCCTGCTCGTGCCCAACCTGATCAATCGTCAACTCGACACAATGTTTGCCAAAGGCGAATATCACTCCGTTGTTACGATCAGCCGAACATTAGCCGCCTGGTATCCACCCTTGCAAGGTGATGAAGAATTTCTTCAGCGTAGGGCAGCAGCCGGATTTTATGATGGCGAACCTGATCTAGCTCTGATCAACGTTGCCAAAGGGCTAGAACGCTATCGTCTGAGAGATTATCTCAAAGCAGAAGATTATTTTCAGCGCGCCTTAGCGATCGCACCCGACCAGTTTTTTGCCAGACAGTACCTTGCCACGGCGATCGTCAACCAGGGCGTAAACTACTTCAACGAGGGTGAAAACCGCAAGCCTGGAGCGGCGATCGATCGCTTTGAAGCCGCATTGAAGATCTTTCCAGGACACCTCGAAGCAATGTATGACTTGATGTTAGCCAGAGTCGTCAATGGTGAATTTGACCAGTCATCACGGGTGGCGCGACAGTTGATCCAAGATCTCAGCCATTTTCACAAGCCCAGTTTTGCATTACTGGGTCAAGCCTATTTGCACTCATCCTGGGCGAGCTATCACAACGGCGATTTAAAGCAAGCCTGGAAACAATATCGCCAATCGATCGACAACACCGCCTGGGATAAACCGATCAATGAAGAAGCCTTGCACCCCTTTGATGAGGGAGGTTAGCTATGAAACACAGCGATCGTTGGCTTTCGTTAGCACTCATTGTGATTCTGGGTTGCTTACTAGGAATGTTGAGCTTTGTGCTTTGGGACAAACCGCCTGCTCCCGTTGATCGGGTTGCCTGGTCTGCTGAGACACAATGGATTGGTTCCCAGGAGCCGGGTTACTCGTTTTACGCCCGTCGCAGCTTTGACTTAGCAGAAGATGCTCAGGCTGGCTGGCTAAAGCTGAGTGCAGATAATGATTTTGTTCTGTATGTGAATGGTAAAGACATTGCTAAAGAAGTCAGCACCGTTAATAACTCTCTCGGATTTGCGAGTAAGTTGAGTGAACCGTTTCAAAATGTCAATGACAGCATTAATTATCGTAGCAATGGTGGAGCTTTCTACGCGCTGAGTAATACTCGCGATTGGAAATTAACAACCTATATTGATCTCACGAATTATCTACGTCCCGGCAGCAATACGATCGCGTTAGCCATTCAAAAGAATCGCCAAAATCCGCGTGTGGTCATTGAGGGAGCCGTCTATCCGACACAAGGAAGCGACCCGATCGACCTCAGCACCGGAGCAACTCCCTGGAAAATCTCTACCTTGGCAGAAAATCATCATGGACTGCGGTGGTTTGATCCAGAGTTTCCCGATCAGCACTGGGCAGCAGCGAAAGCGATCGCACCCGTTCAAGCACCGACCTATAGTCGGCTGAGTCGTCATTTGTTCGATCGCTTTCTGGAAGGAAATTGGATCACTGGTCGGGAAAGTACACAAGGAGAGGTATGGCTGAGAGGCAATTGGCAGACTCCCCAGGTGCGGCAGCGTGCCTTTGTAAGGGTGGCGGGAGATGGTGAGTATGCATTGTTGCTCAATGGTCGGCTGATGAATCGATTTGGGGCGAATGATGGCAACGAGTTACACCTCTATGAAGTGACAAACCTCCTAAAGTCGGGTGTTAACACACTGGCAGTACGGTTGGCTCGTCCTCTTGATCCAGACTGGTCTACCAAACGCAATGGCGCGCTCACCCCAAACGGTGCATTAGGATTTTTTCTAGACGGTTGGGTTGAGACTGATCGAGGAGAGATCACAGCGACGATCGCTACCGATAATACCTGGACTGCATTACCTCAGCCTGTGTTGGGTTGGGCGGAGGGTTTAGGTCAAGGTCAGCCTGCCACAGTGCTAGAATCGCCAGTCCCGCAGGCTTTTAAACGTACCTTTGAAGGCGATGCTTATCTGCTCGACTATCCCAGTTTTCTTTGGCATCAAAGTCTCTGGCAATTAGGAGCAACAGGGATTGTCGCGATCGCTGCCTGGGGTCTCGGTCGATTTTGGTTGGGTCGTCTTAGCGGGTGGGATAGCGTTACCGCAGGGACAGGACTGCTGCTACCCGGAACCTTGTTTCTGATCGGCATTGGGTTACTCAAACATCGATATGCCGAGTCAGAACGAGGGCTACTCTTCGCCCAGTCTCAAAGTCCTGCGCTCGTCTTTTTAGGATTTATGGGAATTGGGGTCTTGATACTGCTGTGGAGTCAGATGAGACGACGGCAAAACCCGCAGAGTAGTTTAGTTGAATTAAGTGGTTTAGTTGAATTAAGTGCTACCCGTGCAAAGGCGTTTCCTGCAACGTCTCTACATTCCTTGTCGCAAAATCCGCATCGATCGGGTCTAGAAATCTGTCCTTCCTGGACGCTGTGGTTTTTATTCGGTGTGATTCTGTTTGTGGGCTGGAGTCTGACAGGTGGAATGGCGGTATCGTGGGCTTCGGGAGCCATCTTAGCTTACCTCGGCGTTAGTGTTGCAATGATTCGGTTGCCGATGGGTGGGCGATCGTCACTAAACCTCAGACGATCGAGCATTGTAAACAGATTTCAAACGCTATTCAGAACACACTCTAACTGGAATCAGTGGGGGTGGTTGAGTGTGATTGTCATCATTGGATTTGTACTTAGGGTTTATCAGATTGGGTTTGAATCGCTAGACACCGATGAGAGTATTTCCTTTGATGCGATTCGTGGAATTCTTCGCACAGGCGCTCCTGAAGCTACATCTGGCATTTGGTATACCCGTTCCCCTTTCTATCACTATATGGTGGCGCTCTGGCTGCAACTAGTAGGAAATTCTGCCGTTAATGTTCGCTTGCTATCTGCGCTTTGGGGAACTGCGACGCTAGTGGTTGCCTTTGTCCTCGCTCGCCAAATCACTGGAAAAGTTTGGGTAGCTCTCGTGGTGACGGCGCTATTAGCGATCGACCCCTGGGAGCTTTGGTATTCCCGATTTATTCGGTTTTACCAGGTGTTGCAATGTATGAGCCTGGTAGCATTTTGGTCGTTTTACAAAGGATTCATTGAACGCGAAGGGAAACGCTATCAATATATATTTTTTATTGCTGTGACATTGACATTGCTCAGTCAAGAAGTCACCATTACGCTATTACCTTGCTTTCTAATTGGATTTCTGTTCTTTTATCGACCATTTCGTTGGTCAACCGACTGGACGATCCTGGTAGGCAGCGCAACGGTGATGTCAATTTATGTCTACAACATCATCTTCTTTTCGATCAAATGTTTAACGCCCTGGATTGCGTTATCTTCTGGCACAGAATCTTATTTAAAGCCGCATTTGCGAGACATTGCTGGTTTTCTTTCTTGCCTGTTTGTCGGCCCCAGCCGCATGTATACAATTTATAGTCTTTTCTTTCTCTTAGGGTTTGCCTACTTTCTAAAGCGTCGGGATGGAAAGTTAATTTTCTTCTTTAGCCTAACGCTACTCTATGTCTTGAGTGTGACGATTTTGCTCTATCAGATCACTCCCCGATATACCTTCCCGGTTTATCCCTTATTGATCACACTAGCAGTTCACAGTGCGGTTTGCTTACTAGAAAGCTTGGGGCGAAGATTTGAGAGCATCTTAAAAGGGTTACTGCCATTGAGACAGATTGCGATCGCTGGCGTTGCCCTGATTCTAATTAGCAATATTGAACCTGGTCGGGTGCTAGCCAGCTATCACGATTCGCTGATTAGACGAAACATTGAGGTGTTTGAATATGTTCACGATCGCCGACAGCCAGGGGATGTCGTGATTTCTCCAACCCCATCGGGAGCCGCGATCGTGCTAGGCGGATTAGATTACTTTTTCCCATCCGTTTTACCTGTAGATGCTCTCTATTTTCGCGATGGACGGATGATCGATCGCGTCAGTCGTAGTGTGATTATCAGCAATTTAGATCAGGTGAGTCACATTCTAGAGCAGGCTAAACGGGTGTGGATTCACCTTGATGATGCAAAAGACAATGCTTTTACGCCCGAAGTTTCTCAATATTTGGAAACGATCGGTCAACCTGTTATGGAAACCTTTGGGGCGAGGCTGCGATTGTGGCAGCGCGACGATGGAGTACTGCCGCGAGTTCAAAATCAGGGTAGAGATTTGGGTGCTTACTAATTCAACGTCAGTTCGACGAGTTTTTTTGCTTCGTTCTCAGCGGCTTCTGCCCCCTAAATCCCCCATTCTGAGGGACTTTGAACTAGAGTTTTTGGCTTGAAGTCGCCCAATTTTCGGGGATTTAGGAGGCTTCCCGAATTCACAACCCCTTGCGGGTATCTCGAAGAGCGCGGAGCAAACCACTTCTGTCGAACTGACGTTAATTCAGAACTGAAGGCTTAAAATCTGAGAATATTCTCAATGTTTAACAAAGTTTTCGATCGCAGAAATCGGATCAATACTCTGATTCTGGCAGCCTTAGTAACGCTGGTGATCAGCCTTTTTCCGAGCATTGATGCAGCCACATCTGCTGATATTCAAATCAGTCCAGGAGTGCCCATTCTAATAGATGCTGGACAAGATAGAGCCATTCAAAGAGCCGTCAAAGACCTCCAGCGAGATCTACAAACGGTGTTTGGGCAAGAATCACCGATCGTCACCAGTGCCTCAGATTTGGGCGATCGTGACGCGATCGTGATCACGCGCAATGGTTCCCAAACGGCTGATTCAACATTAGTAGGGACGGAAGCACATTCCATTATGGTGAAAGAGGCTGGAGGGGCTACCCGGATTGTTTTACAAGGAACAGACACACGAGGAACCATCTATGCAATCTACACCTTTTCTGAACGGTTCCTGGAGGTTCCTCCACTTTGGTTCTGGGCTTCGTGGAAACCTCAGCAGAAAACAGAAATTACCATTCCCCGAAGTACTAACTTGCGGTTTGGTTCGCCCCATGTTACTTGGCGGGCATGGTTTCCCAACAACAAAGATTTACTTAGAGGTTGGCAGAAAACCAACCCAACGATTGACGCAGACGACGTGATTTTTGAAACCATGCTGCGGCTAAAGCTCAATGTGACTAATGTCGGAGAAGACATAGGAGATTATCCCTCACCCCAAGCAGGTTTGAAGCGTGCGCGTCAAGCCAGCGATCGTGGACTCGCCATCACGGTTCCCTATTTGGGGTCATTCAGATATTGGGACAAGTACTGGCAGTTAGTTCGGCAACAAGAGCCTCCGAAACTTGCCTTAGCGAACCGCGAAAAATTTGATGAGTTCTGGACTTACCACATCAATCTACTACTGCGCGAGAAGTTTGAAATGGTGTGGGGAATTGGCTTTCGGGGAGCCAAAGATCAAGCCTTCTATGACGCAATGCCCGATGCACCTCAAGAGGATGCGAGCCGCGCCAGGGTAATCCAGGAGATGATTTTACGACAGATCACTTTGCTGAAACAGATTACCAATCAAGCACACCCGGTAATGCAAACGATGCTTTACGCCGAAAATTCAAAGCTCTTTGCTCAACAACTACTCCGACTACCAGAAGAACCGAGTCTGATTTGGACATTCTCTTCAGACAACCGAGATCACTTTCCTGGAGTCGAGCTAAGAGGCACGATCGCTCCCCCCAACCAGCCGATCGGCTACTACATGAACTTCCAATTTACCTCCTCCGGAGCGCACTTGGCTCAAGCTGAAAGCCCCTGGAAAATGGAGCAAAATTTCCGCATTGCTCAGTCCGCCTCCCAACAACCCCTGCAATTCTCGATCGTCAATGTGGGCAATGTGCGGGAATTTGTTTTAACGATCGCGGCCAACGCCCAGATGATGTGGAACTTTACAGAATACAAGTCGGATGTCTTTGTGAAACAGTTTTGCGATCGCTATTTTGGTGCGAGACATGCCAACCAAATCGCCTCACTCTACAAGGACTTTTTTGCCTCTTACTGGCAGCAAAAACAAGGAGACATTCCTGGCTTTAGTCAACAATATCTCTTTCACGACCTCCGCATCTCACACGCCAGCGAAGCGTTGCTCAAACACATTCAAACCAGCCAACTAAAAGCCAACCCATTGAGCGATCGCCCAGATTTCTACCGCATTGAGCCTGCTAATGGTCAGACCCAAGTAGATGCGATTATTCAGGGCACGGATGGATCAATCAAAAAGCTGCGATCGGTACTGTCAAACTGTGATGCACTGAATAAGACCTTAGATCCACAAGGTCAAACATTTTTCAACGATAACCTGTGTGTGCAGGCCGACTTCATGCAGCAAGCAAATCAGCTTCTAAACTCGCTTGCCCATGCTTTCAAGTCTCTTCCAAATCAACGAAAAACAATCAAGTACCTCGCGCAAGCAAAGCAAGCAGCTAGAGTCATGCCGCGAACCCTGAAAGCAGCAGAACGAGATCGCTTTGCAGGCTGGTATGTTAACGAACAAATTTTCGGGGTGAAAAAACTGAACGATGCCATTGATCGAGCCGCGATCGCACTCTCAGCAACCCGATAAAACTAAAGCCAGTGAAACTAAAGCCAGTCACCGTTCTGAAAACAATTGTTAGCCTAGCACTGCTTGGTTTTGTCTTAACTCAAATCGATTTTTATCAAGCCTGGACTCAGTTTCAGCACCTTTCCTGGCAGTTTATTCTGCTGGCGCTGCTCTTTTACACAGGCTGTCAGTGGTTAAGTTGCTTGCGCTGGAGTGTTGTCCTTCAATCCAGCAATCATTCCGTTCCGATGAGCCATCTACTCAGCAGCTACTTCGCGGGAATGTTTCTCAACATCTTTCTTCCCGGCGCGTTGGGAGGGGATGCTTACCGAGTCTACCGGGTTGCTCAGATCACAAAAGATCCAGAAGTCGCCCTAGTCTCCGTCTTTCTGGAACGATTCACAGGTTTGGCAGCACTCTCCGCTCTTGCCGTATTAGGATTGCCGCCCGCCTTTCGCTTAGTAGGACGTTGGGATATTATTCTGCTATTTATGTCCTGCGTTGGCGCACTGGTGGGAGCAGTTCTACTCATATCGAGTCCTAAACTACTGATATGGGTTGAGCCTTGGTTAGAAAAATTTCGGCTAGGGCGAGTTGTCGATCGCTTTGCCAAAATTCAAATCCTCTTAAGAAAGTTCGCTCAACACCGTCGCGCTCTGGCATTGTCTATGGGGCTTTCCCTGTTACTCCAGCTAGCGATCGTGTACTACCACTATCTCGTTGCTCAACAGCTTAAAATTCCGGTCTCCTACTTAGAACTGCTCGTTTTCATTCCGATCGTGGTGGTCGTCACGCTGCTTCCTATCTCATTGGGAGGGTTAGGAGTCAAAGAAAGCTTGTGGGTCTATTTGTTTAGTCGCGTAGGGTTAGCCGCAGAACAAGCCCTCCTACTTTCTCTAACTATTACCGCATTAAGTTGGCTGTTGAGCCTTCCCGGAGCCGTAATTTTGCTACTAGACTCTGCCGGGTATCAACAGATTAGACGGGGAACCCTTAAGTAGCTCCATAACCGATAAGTCGCTGGTCAGTAGAGGGGTTGGGGATGATAGTGAACCTCAGAACTCAGCAATGCCCTTTTTTCTCCGTCCTTACTCAAATGGCACTACCGAGGAGTTGAGTGTTTTGCTTGAGTCGTTACTCATCAGGGATTGTGCTACAGGCGAGGTAATTATCTTAGAGTTGGTGCCAAGGAGGGCGATCGCTGTTCTCGTAAATCCTGAAATTGTGTTGCTTTCGTAGACATTGTAATCGTTATTTATATTGCGTTCGGCGATTCCATTGCGGTAACTGTTTGTGGTAGAGCGAATGGTGTTGTTCCGAATTAAGTTGTTGGTAGATGACTTGACTCCACCTGTAGAAAAGTCATCCAGATAGATACCGTAGTAAGTGGTTGGTGCTGCGGTTCCGTTGTCGGCAATGGTGTTGCTAGTAATCGTCGTGAAGGTTGATCCTCTCAGACGAATGCCGTGTTGAGCATTACCGACGATCGTGTTGCCTTCAACTTTGGTGTTAGCAGCCAGTTGAACTAAGATGCCAGACAGCTTATTGCCGCGAATCACATTGTTAACAATAGAGTTTGCGTCAGAGGTTCTGCTAGTTTCTGTACCGGGTTGAATTGTAATTCCATTGCCACCATTGTTAGTGACGACGTTGTCTCTCACACTGTTATTTTTGGCAGCCGTCACGATATTGATTCCATGCCGACCATTGGCATCCAGAATGTTGTGAGTGAAGGTGGAATCGAGGCAATTGTCGATCGTTAATCCATCGACTCCATTGTGATCCGCCAGATTCCCAACCATGCTCAGCCGGACAGTAGGCACACCCGCCGCCGAGTTTTCGTGAGGGTCAAATCCATAGTGAGGAAAGTCATGTGCCCGAATATCGACAAAGCTACTGTCTGCATAGGTGCCAAAATTCGCATAGCTGTTCTGATAACTGGTGCCACCGTCTTTGTTACCATCTAGCGACAGGTGCCGGAAGTGCTGATTTGAGAAGAAGGTTTTGACTTGGTTTTCTGCTTCGGTGTGATAAGCCGATCGCAACAGTCCCGCATCTTCTAGCTGGGCATTATCGACCAATCTCAGTACCGATTTCCAGCCAACTCCCGTCAGGACGACGTTATCATAAAGCACTTCAACATTGTCGGAGATATTGTAGGTGCCTTCCATTAGCACAATTGTTCCACCACCCTTTGATCCCAGGCTTGCGATCGCTTGTTCAATGACAGTTTGGTCAGCCGTGCCTGTCGCTATGTAGTCCGCCAGATTTGCATTTACAGAGTTACTAGCGGAGATCGTAACGGTGTTAGGAGCGTTGTGGCGCATTAGATTGAAGGTGTAGGAACCCGGAAGGGCGTAGTCAGGATTTCCAAGGATGGCAGTAGGTGTGATCTTGACGTAATAGGTGCCTGCCGCTAAGAACGATGTGACCGAACCTCCTGTCGCTGAGGAACTGCTATTTGAAACAGTGCCACTGTTCATCGAGTCTTGCAGAATCGTTCCTGCACTGTTGAGCAGATCCAGGCGGTATCCTGCACTCAGCCCATTCAAGAACACGCTCACCGCATCAGAAACTCCTAGACTGAATTTGAAATAATCGAGCGGGTCACTACTGCCGACGAAATCTGTCACTGATTGCAGACGATCTGCTGCACCGAGATCAACCGCAGTCTCCAGGGTGTTGTCTGAGAGTGGGTTAGCTGCTCCGGTTTGAGTTGGGCGAGGAGTGACATCTACGGGTGTCACAACAACAGGAGTCGTGATAATTTTGGAGTTGGGCGCAAGCACGACGATCGGGCTTCTGGTCGTGCCTGTGATGAGGTTGTCCTGGTAAGTATTATTGTCATCACTGACGCTGCGTTCGGCAATTCCGTTGCGGTGGCTGTTTGTGAGAGAACGGATAGTATTGTTCTTTACTAGGTTGCGCGTAGAGGCCACAAAGGCAGGAGTTTCAGGTCTTGTGCCTACATAATCATCCATGTAAATTCCGTGGAACTTGTTGGTCAGGGAAAGACCGTTATCAGCAATCAGGTTGTTGGAAACGGTAGAGTTGCTGACTCCTCTGAGGCGAATTCCATGCTCACCACTGCCTTGAATGATGTTACCTATGATCTCAGTCTCGTTGGAGAGTTGAACTAAGATACCAGATAGTTGATTATCGCGAATGGTGTTGTTGAGTAGACGGTTTGCATCAGAGGCTCTACTCGTTTCGCTACCTGGCTGAACAATAATACCAACGCCCCCATTGTTGGTGACGATGTTGCCTCTAACTAAGTTGTTTTTAGAAGCCGTTACCACGTTGATTCCATGCCGACCATTGGCATCAATGATGTTGCTGCTGAAGGTAGAATCGAGACAATTGTCGATCGTCAATCCATCGACTCCATTGTGATCCGCCAAGTTTCCGACCATGCTTAACCGGACGGTGGGCACACCCGCATCGGAGTTTTCGTGAGGGTCAAACCCATAGTGGGCAAAGTCGTGTGCCCGAATATCGACAAAGCTACTGTCGGCATAAGTCCCAAAGTTTGCATAGCTGTTCTCAAAACTTGCGCCGCCATCTTTGTTGCCATCTAGTGATAGATGCAGAAAGTTCTGGTTTGAGAAGAAAGGCTTCTGAATATTTTGCGCCTCACTCGGAAAAGCTGATCGTAACAATCCGGCATTTCTTAGTTGAGCATTATCGACCAATCTCAAAGTTGACTTCCAACCCACTCCAGACAGGGTGACGTTATCATAGAGGACTTCCAGATTGTTTGAGATATTGTAGGTGCCTTCTAATAGGAGAATGGTTCCGCCGCCCTGAGTGCCGACTTGAGCGATCGCTTGCTCAATGATGTCTTGATCATTCGTGCCTGATGCCACAAAATCAGCCAGTTCGCGGTTGTTGGAGTTGCTGGCAGCGACCGTAACGGTGTTGGGTGCATTATGGCGTTGTAGATTTACTGTGTAGGAACCCGGAAGAGCATAAGTTGGGTTTCCGGTAATGGTAGCAGGAGTCACTCTGACATAGTAAGTTCCTGCTGTGAGGGAAGACGTGACCGACCCGCCTGTGGTTGAGGAGTTGAGTGTCCAAGTCGTGCCCCTGTTGGTTGAGCTTTGCAGAAGGGTTCCTGCGCTGTCCAATAGATCCACTGTGTAGCCTGCACTCAAGCCATTCAAGAACAGGCTAACTGCATCAGAAGTGCCGAGACTGAACTTCAAAGAATCTACGGGATCGGTGCTATCTACTGCATCGGTGAGCGATACTTTACTGTCTAATGTACCGAGATCCTGAGCAGTTTCTAGCGTGTTATCAGCGATCGGGCTAGCGGCGGCGGCAAGTCTGCTCTGGGTGAGAGGCGTTTGCAGCAGGGAGGATTGCCCAGAGGTCAGCAACCCAGCAGTTGTCAGGTCTGTATTAGCGAGACTAGAAAAAGTTGCATTGGAGGGTGAGATAACCATAGGTGTGACCAAGAAAGAAAGGATACAAGGCTAAACTTCCTGGATGAATATTCCGCCCTCACCCTAGCCCTCTCTCCAAGGAGAGGGAACAAGAGGTTTTGGCCCTTTTTTGAGTAGATTGCTTTGCTTTATTGAAAAGAGCTAGAAGAGACGATCGGGGCTTCAGCCGGAGTCACATTGCGCCAAGCGATCGGGGTCTGAGTAAAGCTTCCATCAAATGCAAGATATTCTAAATGGGTATCCTTGACCTCCTGTAATATCAGCGCATGAGTGCCGCTACCCTGAAATTGCAGATTGCTGAACCAGGTTTGATTGACCCGTTTCACCATTAGAAAAGCGTCTTCTGTAGAGTCTTTGAGCAATGTTAGATGAGAAAGTTTTATGTCTTTTAGTGACTGTGCTTTGTTGGGCGGCGAGATCATGACGATCGCACCTGGTTCACCTGCAACTAAATGCAGAATACTACGGGATTGTCCTTGACCTTTGAGAGCCGTCTGACTTCGATTCAGCGCTAGTGGTTGCGAAAGGGTTAGTTCTCCGGAGGGTAGATTGATCTGAATGCGTCCTTGAGGGGGCAAGCGATCGAACAGTTTCTGAAGAGCCGGGGCATCATCGAGATCATCATTGGAGATCACCCCATAGTCCGTGGCTTGCAGAATTTGTATGGGTTGCTCAACGGTGCGATGGTGTTGCCTCCACCACCAAGCTTGAATATCGACTTGGGGAGAAAGATAGCCTACGAGACAAAGCAGCGCAATCACAAAGGTAAATCCTTGAGCAGCTAACAAAAATCGGGAAGTTCCCAGCTTCATCCAGCGCTTGAGTCCGGTTCCGGCGACCGATCGACTTTGATTGCCTCGGTTTGACCACTTTTGTTGCGCCAGATTCATTTGCGTATAAATCTTGACCAGCGAAGAACTCCACTGAGACAGCAGTTCGTGCAGCACATGAATCGGCTTGAGCATGGCTTCTCGCTGCCACTGATATACTAATAGCCGGAGCGGTCGAGTAAACAAAATCCAACTGACAATCAAGCTTAAGCCAATCCAGTTGCCTTGAATAAGATAAATCAGCATCAAGGTCGGTGCAACTAGGGCAGTCCAAAAGCTAATGCGCTGATCTAAGAGACAATACCAGGTGTATGCACCGACTCGCGCCGGGCCCAGCGCCATTGCTCGGCTTCCGTTTCGCAGCATGTTGCCAAACCAGCGCCGCATATTCTGGTACATTCGCATCGGCACATTTCCAGTCACGGTTTCCAGGGTTTCCACTATTACATCTGGAACGTAGATCATGTCGTATCCGGCTCTTAGCAGCCAATACCAAGTGCTTTTGTCATCCCCCGATAGAAACTTGAACTCGCCCCATAACCAATCTTGAAGCGTGTCATTTTCTAGTAAATCTGCAAAAGAAGGATCTAAAGCAGCCTC
Source organism: Phormidesmis sp. 146-12 (assembly GCF_052939495.1). Taxonomy (NCBI): domain Bacteria; kingdom Bacillati; phylum Cyanobacteriota; class Cyanophyceae; order Leptolyngbyales; family Leptolyngbyaceae; genus Phormidesmis; species Phormidesmis sp. 146-12. The sequence continues at coordinate 70,081 of NZ_JBJPHS010000006.1, forward strand.
GGCACGATAGAGCGAATATCGACCTGTCAGACACAAGATTTTGCGCGAGAGGGAATGGGAACACATGTAAAGGTGACGTTGAGCAAAGCGCAAGTCTAGCCACTCTCCAAAAACTTTAGAGCCATCAACGGTTGCTTTCTCGTCGGTTGTCAGTCCGCCCAGTTTGGGAAACAGCTTGAAGAACGGCAAGCACTTTCGCACGGCACCTTCTGAAATGATGGCATCTCCATCCATCAAGACCACAATGTCAGGGCGAGAAGACTGCTGCGCTAGAGTCCGTAGCCCGATCGCTAATGCGCCCCGTTTTCCTCTTGCAGGATCGAGCAGCGGCACATAGTGAATCATTCGCATATCGGGATCGATCGACCGCAAAATCTCGGCGATCGCAATCATTTCTTCGGCGGTGGTCACAGCGACCAGGGTGAGCGGTTTAGAAAGCGTTTGAGCTTCACGAGCGATCGCGCCAAATACTCGCTCTGTAATCCAAGGTTCTTCTCGAAAGGTCGGCACCACAATGCCCACCGAGGGTACTTCCTGCTGATCCATCCGATTCGCCCGTTTGCGCCACTGAGGAAAGACCCAGTACACATACAAGCGAGAACGAATCGCCTGTAGCCCAAACCAAGACCAGCGCCAAGTTCCCAATGTACCTGCACTAACAACGGCCCAAAATCCGGCTTGTTGAATGCGATCGGGATCGCGCAATAGATAAAGACCGCACAGCCCCAAAGCTGAGAGGAGCAGCAGACAAAGTAGATTCAACCCCTGCTGAATCCGCTTCTGAAATCTTCTAGACTCTAGAGACTGTTGCATTGTCAAGCTCCTTGGATGCAAGCGTTAGTCTGAAAGCGAACACTATCGTCTTCTCCCAGATACTCATTGTTGGCATTGCTTAGTTGAGGAATGAATTGCTCTCCTCACGAAGTGGAACGAAGCCCTCGCCAACTCTTCTCCCCAGGGAGAAGGGAGCCAAAAGTCTTGTTCCCTCTCCTTTTGGGGCTACCGTGTACACACAAGTCTTCCGATCGGTCATCGCTGAACGCTTCGCCCCCTAAATCCCCCAGACTGGGGGACTTTGAGCAGGGAGACTTCCCACTTTTCAGCAAATTTACAAGGTTCAAAGTCCCCCAGTTTTGGGGGATTTAGGGGGCTGAAGCCGCCTGAAACGGAGCGATGTTTGCAGAGAACTTGTGTATACACTGAGTGGCTCAGGCCGCAACTGCTTCCGCATCAGCGACGACAACAGAAACTGCTTCAGGGTCAGCGACTGCAATAGAAACCGCTTCGGGGTCAGCAGAGACAATCTCGCTGAGGTGAGCCAGATCAACGATCGCTGTGCTACCTAATAACCCTTGTAGAGAGTCAAGATCCTTAGTGATCACAGCCACCTGTGCACCTCTAAGTGCTTCGTGCAGATCACTCTTGAGAATCTGAGGAATTTGAGGTAGCTGCCGTTCGAGGTAAGCGCGATTTGCTCCTACCATGCGGTCTAGCTGCACATCGGGATCATAGACTGCCAGTTCTACGCCGTCTTCCCAAAGCTGACGAATCAGATTGATTACCGGGCTTTCGCGCAGATCATCGGTGCCAGTCTTAAAGCTTAGACCCAGAATTGCGACTTTACGGGGATTGTGTTCGTGAATCTTGAGGCGAGCCGCTTCAATTTGAAGCTCGTTGCTGGGGAGAACCGCTTCCATGATAGGCAAAGTTCTGCCTAAGCGACGGGCATTAAAGGTGAGCGATCGCAAATCTTTGGGCAGACAGGAGCCTCCAAAGGCAAAACCGGGGCGCAGGTAGGCGGCGGAAATGTTGAGTTTGGTGTCCGCGCAGACGATGTTCATGACTACGTTGGCATCCAGAGAAAGGGGGCCACACAAGCGACCAATCTCGTTTGCAAAGCCAATCTTGAGGGCGTGGAAGCAGTTGTTTACGACTTTGATCAGTTCGGCTTCTTCGATGCCAATCCGATAGATCGGAGCCTGAATGCTGGTGTACAAGTCTGCCACCGTTTGACCAGAGCGATCGTCTAGCTCACCAACTACTGTATAAGGGGGTGCATAGAAATCTTTGATTGCTGTGGTTTCGCGCAGAAACTCTGGATTGATTGCTAAACCAAAATCTTGACCACAGGTTTTCTGAGCATACTTCTCTAGCCACGGCAACAACTGAGTGCGCGTTACATGAGGAAAGACCGTACTGCGGAGAACAACGGTATGATAGCGATCGCTGTTTCGCATTCCTTTACCGATATCCCTGGCGACACTCTCAATGTAGTCTAATACAGGGCTGCCGTCGGGCGCAGAGGGAGTTCCCACACATATCATCGAAACATCTGCCCAGTTCACATATTCTCTACCAGAAGTCACTGCTCTTAGTCGTCCTGCATCAATGCCTTGCTGAATTAACTGATCCAAATCAGGTTCCTTGATGGGGCTACGTCCTAAATTGAATACTTCTACTTTCTCCGGATTGGTTTCAACGCCAATCACTTCATGTCCCATTTCAGCAAAGCAAGCTGATACAACCGTGCCGACATAACCCAATCCCCAAACCAAAATCTTCATTAACTGCTCCTGAATTTGTCTAGTAGTTAAACGTGTGGACGGTCAAACTTGTCCACAAACTTCCGAAACTCGCAGGCTAAAACGGGACAGCCTCAATAAGGGTTGCCGTTGTTGCCGTTGTTGCCGAAAAAACCGAACGCCTGATTTGCGAAGGTGGGCTGAATGCGATCGCTCCACCCTTTCGGTCAGATCGTTTGTAGAGATCTCCTAAAGACTGAGTGACTTTTTGGTGAATGTCACTTGGGCAATTTGTCCAACTCCACAAAACTCCTGGGGTTGGCTTACTTTCGCGGTCGGTTGGATGCGAACAATCACCCGCATCAATGCTTGTCCCGCCAAATCAGCTTTGATTGGAGGTGTCAACGCCTGTAACTGAGTGACGTTAAGATGATCAGTGCCTTGAGAATTCGCTGATGGAACGGGAGTGTTCCCGACTGCTTGCATTAGCTCCACCGTACCGCTCAAAGGAGCGCTTTCTCCAGACAAACTGACTTGCACAGACTGACGGGTGTTAATCTGGCTAGCTTGTTGAGCAGTCACAACCCCTTCAACCCACAGGTTTTGACAATCTAATATCGTCATGACGGGTTCTAGCTGGTTGACTTGTTCACTTTGCTCACTAGTAACGCTATAAATCACACCAGAAAAAGGGGCTGACACCACAAAATCTTGCTTGTCGCTGAACTGAGATTGCATTTGGCTCAACTGTTGATTGAGACGATCTCCTTGCGCTTTTAGCGTTGCGATCAAACTTGATTGAGTTTGAATGACTTGTCCAAGTTGCGCTTGCTGATCAGAAACACTCAGTCCTGAGGCGCTAGATTGGGTGCCCGATTGGGTAGCGTTTAACGCAGTTTGAGACTGTTGCAAGGTGGCTTCCGCCCGCTTGAGTGCTGCTTCTGCGGTGTCTATGCCCAACTTCTTTTCATCCACAACGGACTGAGCGATCGCACCATCCGCAGCGAGGCTGGCGTACCTCTGATGGACAGCCCGGGCCTGATTAACGGCTGCACGAGCTTCATCAATATCAGAACGCTTTGCCTCCACTCCGGCGGCTGCGATCGCTGAGTCGGCAGCGACGACCGTCGTTCCAGTTTGTCTGAGTTGAGCAATCTGCTGCTGGGTTTGAGCGAGTGCCTGTTCGGCGGCGGTGAGTTGAGCGAGGTTGGCTTGGCGCTCTGCTTGTAGGGCGGTGATCGATTGTTCTTGCTGCATGTTGGGCTTGATGCGAGCGAGAATTTGCCCTGCTTTAACCTGCATCCCAGGAGTGGTGTAGACCGCATTGAACTGCCCAGGGATCGGGGCGCGAACTCGCGTAATTCGAGCATTGACGATCGCATTGTCGATTGTGAATTGACCAGCGCGTGACCAAATGCTCAACCCACCCATGGCGATCGCACCAACTCCTATAGAAAAGAAGCTAAACGCGATCAAAAATCGTCTTGCTATTGACCTCTTCTCAGGTACTGGAACACTTGGACTCGGCTCTAAAGCCTCTTGTGTAGTTGTAGTTTGCACTCAACCTTCCTCTATGTAATAGGTTAGCTGTGACTCGCCTGGTTTCTCATCTGATGAATGTTGTGACCATTCGGTACGAGACTGAAGTAGTCACCCAGGCGCAATGGTAAGCTTGGAAACTCGTCTCATGGCATCCGTCAAGTAGTCGGAAGTAGGAAGAAACATCTGCACAATTAGAGTGCAGCCCATTTTCAGGAATCTTCTTAAAAAATGGTCGAAAGCCGGGTAGAGTTGACTCTTGAGCAATTTTTCTCACTACTAATCGACTAGCTTCGTCGATTCTTGTCGGGTCAGTAAGCTTCAAAACTTCTGAGAATAAACCATCTCAGCCCTGACAGTCCTGTCTCCGCCATCATTTCTGAGGCTTCACTTCAAACATGCCACCTGGGACGGACTATTTGACGATACTTTCAGGCTATAGGTTGCGAACCGCTTTTCCAGACAAAATACTAAGGAGTTGAAACCTGTATCTTAGGTTGCTTGGTTAAGAACGGCTGGCTTTCAATTTGAAGCAACAATGCCACAACAATATAATACGTCCCTTAAACGTTACGGGAAGGAGGCACCATATTTGCTGGGTAGGCTAGGCGGCATCCTTTGGAACTGTGGCGTTTGTTTAATTGGTGAGACTCAAAGCATCAGTCAGGTTGTGAGCTAGCTACTTTTGCGTAAGTCTACTGTAAAGATGTAAAAAGCTCTTCGATCCGGGGAGGGAAACTGCGTGGTTTCCATGAGTCCAATCATTATTCTTTTCCCGGTATATGCCAATAGCAAATTAATACTCTTAATCAATTAGACCTTTTGCTTAAATATTTGATGAAACATTCAAAAATTGCCGCTTGATATACACTTATTTTGTGCGATCTCTGGTAAGCGTTCAACTTACTAATTCAACTACTGAAAAAGCCTTCAAACTGACCAGAATAAGGGTATCTCTATTATTTCTGAGTAGTCTAATATCACAAGAAACAATAAAGTCTGTCTTTAGCAGGATGAGCAAGGACGAGGAATTGTATACATGAACTATTATTGCTCATTTTAGAGCCAAGAGATCACACAATTAAGACATAATTAAGATCGTGTAATTGCCAATCATCATAACCGTGCTGTCTGCTGATGACCAGTCCGAAGCATTGACTGCCTCATTCCAGAGCGAACGTGCGTTTGGGAACTAACAGAGTTATCTGACAGCATTAATCTGCTTATTCCTGTGTGAAATGCTTTAGAAGTTAGATCCAACCTGTTTTTTGTTCTAGTTGAGACGCTTCTTAGTAGAAATTTTCTAACTCACCCATCGTGAGCATGAGGCGATCGTTGAAATCAGATACGCGATTCTGGTCGATCATATAGACGACGTTGTAGCCCTTCAGCCGAACATGAGTATGTTTGTAGGTTAACCGCTGACTATCATTCACCATTGCTACACACTTTTCGCTCTGGCAATGCCCCGTCTTCCAATGCTTACTTCAGCCGCAGGTACAGGGGTGGGCGAAATCAAACAACCCACTCAGCAGATCAAAGGTGAGATAGCTTTTGCAGTACAACACGATGAGTAGCCTCTCTGGTATCGCGCCCAAAGTTGCTCTGTGCCCCATTTAATATGTTGGTAATTGTCAAAAATTAGGTTTTAACCTCTTCAGCCAAGCAATTTATTATTGGTATTCCTTAAAAAATACAAAATACTTAGATTCTATCTACCTTGGTTTTTTACATCGTAAATTTATGAAATTTGTCGAAGAGATTTTCATTTGACAGTCTCTTGAATTTAGAATAATCACTTTTCTAGAGATGAGCGATCGAGGTTAGTTTCTACCGATATAAATCTCTTTCTCTTCATATAGATATTGACCAAGCTCGGCTCAGTCTGTTTGGTTTAACTAACTATATCTTAATGCGCTTACAGAGATATTTCTGCGTATACCATATCTGATAACTGTTAGCAACAGTAAGCTGAAAGTTTCTAAATATCTGAGTCAATCTAAATAGAAAGTCCTCCTTATGAAGCGAATCAAAAACGTCCTTAACCTTCATTTTTAGGAAGAAGAGAGGAGGAAACTTAGCGCTCTAACCTTTGCTGTAGAGTAGCTTCAGACATTCTTTCATTTGATTGAATCTAAACACTTGCTACTTGTAAGAACGACCTCAGAGAGATCAAAGTCTAATTACTGAGCATAAAGATACAAGCGTTTTCTGGATATTTTTTTGCTCTAGTTTATTAAAACCTTCACTAAAAGCAGAAATAAAAATCTCTTCTCTATCATCTTTTATGCCACTGGTGAATACATATCTGTTATCTTCATACTAGATTTAAGAAGTGCGATTTTTCTTATTCAAAAGCTTTGCGAATTAGTCTATTAATTACTTGAAAACTGGGGAACTTAAGAAAAAATTAGCCCGTCTTCTTGCACATGAGGACAGAAAAGCTTGGCATTAACTACTTTCTAAATAGCTTCCGCTAAACGTTGAAGTTTTGTAGTTGATCCCTCGTGCTTCTAGGCTCTGTAAACCAAGATAGAGGAAGTCTAAAATGTTGAAAAGAACTGTTGTTATTGGTCTACTGTCTGCGATCGCTCTGACAGGTTCTGCCTTATCAGCAAGAGCAGGTCAATCACAATCAAGTGTGCAAGAGTCTAACCAAGAATCTGCTGTGATTGGCGACTTCAATAGCGTTTATCAGCACAGTGGGCAAGCAACTATCCAGCAACAAGTTGGCAACCTTAAAAAAGGATGCGGGACATCTGTAAGCCAAGATCAAGGCAGCTACCAAGGCTCTAATCAAGCTACCGGAGTCGTCGGAGTCGGTAACTCTGTTGGACAGGCTAATCAACAGCTTACCGTTCAACAACAAATCCAACGCCGTTCTTTCAAAAACGCACCCTGCTACAAGAAGGTTGTTAGATAGTAGGTGAAAAACTTGGGAAGCCCCATCAGTGCCAGGCTAGAGCTTTCATGAAACAGGGTTTCGAGTGATTTGCGTCTCACCGCACGACGGGTTTAATCATTGAGTAAAAGATGCCCAGGCACTTTTACAGTGCTTGGGGTTTTTACCTTTCACGAGACCTGGTGCTTCTGTGTACCAAAGCGTCAGCCGTAGTTCTTTCTTGAATAGCGGAACTGTGTCATTATGACCATCAAAAAGTCAATTTCTTGGCTGGTTTTTTCAGCCTTGTTGTCACTGTCTAACATCGCTAATGCTAATGGCATTGATATTCAGTCTGACAACACCAGAGTTCGAGTGGAAACAGGCAGCATCAACATCCAAACTAGAGGAGTTAAACCGCTCTCTGGAATTGGATCATACCGAAGTCTACCGAAATTCCAGTATCCCAGAAACTGGAATAGTCGCTATCCTGGCTATCTTCGTAGCAATTGTCGCAACAGTAGCTATAGCTACAATAACACTCAGAGAGATGTTTCAGGTACAAGTGTTGTTCAAACGAGGAATTATGCATCTACAACGGTGTGTCGTTAGCCAAAAGTGCCCGAATCTTTAGCAAGGAGTTTAATGTGGAATTGAAGATTTTCTCCCTCAGTCTGCTCTCTCTTTCGGCGATGTTAACGCTAGCATCTTCATCAACTCCGCCTGCTTTAGCCCAGTGTGTCATAGCTGACGTTTCGGTTCAAGCTGCAATCCGGGGTTCAAAAAAACCAGTGCAGCAAACCAATGATGTTGAGATGCAGAGTAAGGGAGCATGTGTTGGTAACACAAGTGTCCATACTGGGACACAACTTTATGTTGGCGGTGGCGATCAAGTAATCCAACGCCGAAACAGTAAGCACCGCTTAGAAGGTGGCTCCTCTCCTGTGACTGGGGTGGTAGGCCCGACTGTGAAGATCCCAGTGAATGTGCAGGTAGATGTCTACAATCCGGCAGAGCGTCTTAACCGCTAAGTAGCTTTACTGCTGAAATTTGTCAATACTATTTGAGGACTGAAAAATGTTGAAGAAAGCTTGCGTTGTTAGCCTATTGTCGGTTGCTGCTTTAGGAATGATTTCCTTGCCCTCCAAAGCGGGACAAGTACAAGAAAGTGTTCAAGGTACCAGCCAGAGTGCCGCGATCGTAGGAGACGGAAACGTCGTCAACCAGTACATCATTCAAAATAACGTGCAGAAGCAAAGAGGACAGGGACACCTGAAAGGGAAAAAACAGCAGCAACAAGGTTCTTTTCAAGGTGCTGGTCAAACGGCGGGTGTTGTAGGGAACGGGAATCAGCTTAACCAAGTCTCTGAGCAACTGAACGTTCAGCAACAAAAGCTTCGCTCTCGCGGCCACAAACAGCGCTATTTTCGGGGGGATAAAGACTAGTTTATCACCTGTCCCTTTTGGTGGAAGAAGGGGACACATCGTTAATTACTAGCTCCGTTGGTGACATATATTAAGCTCGACCTTACTTCTTAGATAAAGTCGAGCTTATTTCTTTGGAACTCTAGTAATCCTAGTTTCGTGGTAAGTGTGGGATAGGCTTCAAGTCTGTACGGGCAGAATTCCTATCCTACACATCATTTAGAATTTTTGGACATCATAGAACTAAGGGTGCTGAAGCGACTTCCCCTAATCCAACAGACTGCAACAAACTTACCCAGTCTTGACGAGTTTTAGTATCTTGTGGAGAGGCGCTTAGGCGTTCAGCGTGTTCCGTCAGGGTCTCGTGCCAGATGCCTTCCGCCTCATAGTGAGCCACCCGATCGCCAGGGGCCGCTGTCGCTAATTTTCTCTCCAGATCAGGGCGTTCTACCCGTCGAATCGCCCCATTGACATACACAAACTTATCCTGGTTTTGGGCATCACAGTAAACGAGATAGTACCAGTGATAGTCTTTACCTGCTTCTAACGCAACAGTAGACGGTAGACGCAGATTGACAATCCCGGCTGAGGTGCCTTTTCCGACAGCCTTGTTTGTGTAAACCGTCTTGTCTTGATTGTCCTTTAGTACAAATTCAACCAGATAGTCGGACGTGAGCGTATACGGCACAAAAAACCAGAAGGTCGGAGACTTCGCAAGGGTCAACCCCGTACTGGTGTCAGGCATTAAAGCCGTCATGGGTGGCTTATTAGGAACCGAACAGGCTCCCCGACTTCCTCCGCCCCGGCGTTTTCGAGGTCTGCCAACATCCGAAAAGTCTATTCGATTGAAGCGCGATCGTCGTTGATTGACCGTACCTGGTTTGGCGGATAGTGTCGTTGTCGCTGAAGGGACTGCTAGAGCAAACTCGCTCAATAGACAGGGCACGATCGCTCCAATCAGGATCATTTTTCTGAGCAAGTTTCTCGTCATGGTCTTTCTAGTCATAGCCATCTTCTTGTTAACTGCGAACTTGTGATTGCAAATTTCGATTTTGGTAGATGGTGTAAGCGACCACACTGCCCCCTGTCGCGACTAGGCTCACTGCGGCTGGGATCACTGGCATCCATCCACCTCTGAGCAAAAGAATAAAGCAGCCAGCCGATAGGGTGCCCAAAGCGACACTGCTTGCCAGCCCCAGATGAAGGGGCGATCGTATAGACAGAACTAGAATGCCTCCCACTAGAGACCATCCCCCCACCCAGAGGGTAATTCCCCAGGGCGGCAACCACCACAACAACGGACGCTGATCCATCACTGCACTTAGAATCTGACTCACCATATGAGCATGAATCATCACCCCTGGCATCTGCTCAGATCCCTGCCCCGAACTGTAGGGAGTCGGAGAGTAATCTTTAAAGCTCTGGGCAGTAGTGCCAATCAAAACAATGCGATCGTTAATTAGCTTAGAAAGTTCGGTATCTGATGCGTTTAAGAGATCAGTGAGCGTGATTTGTGAAGCGACCGGATTGGAGGAGCGGTAATTGAGCAACACCTGGTAGCCTAAGTCATCTAATGTTTGGTAGCCACCTGTTTGAGATTCAAGCTGCTTAAATCGGGTGTCGCCAATTCTGACTTCCCCTTGCGAATCGCGTTCAGCTTGAATGTTTTGATCCATCAGATACAACTGAGCCACCCGAAAGCTAAAAGAGGTGTCAGTCACACAGAGCGAGTTTGGGTTAGGAGCCATTGCCAAAAGTTGACGACGCACCACACCATCCGGGTCGATCGGAAAGTCACTAAAGCTCAAGCGATCCTCAGAAACGCCAGGAGGATGTCTAGTTCCAGAGCGCGTACCAGTGTCTCCAACTTCGCAGATTTCGATCAGGTTTTCATTCTGAAGATTGGTTTTCAGGTTTGCGTAGTTTTGAGTGATCGCAAAATCGCGGTAAATGTCTAACCCAATGACTCGTGGCTGATGAGATTGGAGTTTCTCTAGCAGTTGGGCCAGTGCCCGATCGGAGAGTGATGAACCACGTCTTTCTTGAGGATTTTGGTTCTGAACATCTTTCTCAGTCACGGTGACAATCAACAGGCGGCGATCGGGCGGTTCAGCAGGTCTGAGCTTCATCATGTGATCAAACGCCTGCAATTCCCAGTTTTGTAAAACGCCTAGCTGTCGTACTCCCATCACCGCCGCAGTGACGATCGCACTGGCTACTAATAAGGTTTGCAGACGCTGTTTGCGAGAAGGGGCGCGATCAACAGTCAGAGAGCCACACAGCGCTTGCCAGGTGGTCGGTTCTTCACTAGGATTCTGGCAAATCACAGGAAGCCAGGTCGCACAGGGACAGTCTTCTTCCAGCTTCTCCAGCCTTTCTCGTGCTTCTCGCACTGCCCCATACAGCGATTGCCCCTGTGAAAAGGTGGTTAGAAAGTGCTTAAAAAATTCTTGAGAAACCACATCCGGCACAAGCTCTCGCATCACAATCACTTGCGGAATGTGCAAATCTGCCAGCGACTGGGCCAACCCTAACCCATCACAAGAATTGAAAATCACCAGCTTCAAGCCGCGACTAATGGCTTTTCTGAGCGCATTTCTAAGCTGCTTTAGCGTCAAGCTATCTGTCGCGTTGATGTAAATCCGCCCAGTGTCTTCCTCAGTCTGACTATGCCCCGCAAAAAACAGGATATCCCAGCCTTTTTGATCCCAGAGGTGTTCGTCTAGCTCCCAGTGATTCGGCTCTTCTAAAAACACTGGCATCGCCCCTGGCACCGCTTCTAGTAGCTTGCGGTCTGCCTGAAGGTCGATCCCCTCGTGATTTCCCAAAACGGCTAAGATTCTGACTGTCCCGATCGGAGTCTGCGATTGAACATTAACTCGCCCATACTCCTGCACACTCAAGGCAACTTCCGCCGCCGGATAATCCTCAAAAAAATTCCACAAGTGCCAGGGGAGCCGCCGCAGCGCATCATCGTTTGTTTCGATCACCACGCGCACCTCATCGGCTGGGTCTAGCTCACGGCTCAATTTGCGATCGATTGACAAAAACGACTCCGAGTTAAGCCAGGCATTGAGTTGAAGCTTTAAGCGCCGGGATAGATCACTAAACTCAATTTCAGAAAAGTGAGTCACCCCACCTGGCTCGATCGTAATGGCACGGGTCGGCGGAGCGCTGCGTTCACGATAAAACTCGCGATAAAGGAGCCGCCAGTGGCGATAAAGCTGGTCAATCTCTGGGGCGGGAGGCAAACTACCTGTGCATTTAGTGGCATAGCGATCGTTGGCAGCAGTGCGAGACAAATCGCCACCAGTCTGTGAAATCTGAGCCGTGATATTAGGACAACCGCTTTGCAGATCGCCAGAACCCAGGTTGATGACAACTAACTTACTCATTCCCATCTATCCATAAGCAGTTAGAGAACAAAATCCTCAGTTACCCTAACATGATCACAGGCTACCTGAATGCTAAAGCAATCACCTGGTAATCCTCTAAAAGATCTCAGTTGGATGTAGTTATCATGTCCTCTAGAACAAACTTCCTGAAGGATCTCTCCCGCTTCAGACAGCATGACCAGCTTAAGATTAGACGATAGACGAGGGCTGCCACTACCCGGAAAAAGCTGTACTAGAACCCCGATCGTTCCATCAATGTTTGTATTAAGACCCAGTGACAGAGCGACTGACTGATCACCCAACTGCATTCCAAAGTCAACTAACTTAGCGCGTTTGGTTTCGGTTTTTAATAGCGTCATGCTCCTAACCGACACTAAATCTAGCTTGTCGCTGTCCAAAACGGCTTCCAGGGTCTGCCAACCTGTCTCAAAAACGCCCTCAAACCAGCTTCTCAAGTTGATAGCAGCCGAGGTGATGGGAGCTTGCCGCAACTGATGGAGGTAATCGGGAAACTCTGAGAGCGATCGCAACTGATTGAGAGGCACTTCTAACTGTGCCGTTTGCGTAAATCCCAGCAGCGTGGCTTCTTTTAGGGTCTGGCTCATTTGCACCGCGACATATCCCACTCGGTCTGATCCCACATCATGAGGAATCTGCATCATCTGTGCATTTGGCAAAACTGGACGACACTCTAGCCTACCGAGCTGTTTGACCCACAAATCCGCAATGTCCATCATTTTCACAAAGGTTGGGTTGCGGCTATCACTTCGGGCTACGTCCACTTCAAATCCCAAACAACGCAAATAAAAGTCTACGGCATAGACCGCCAGAGTGTTGAGATAGACCTGTTTAGCTTTCAGGGAGGTGAACTGCCGTTTTTGGTATTGTTGGGCGATCGTATGCGCCTCAAACGACAATGGCACTGTAAAAATCAAAGGCTCAACGGTTAGACTCATTCTTTATCTCTCTCTTTATCTCTCTACGTATCTTTTAGATATTTCCTGAAATAGGGCATCAAGTCTTTTAGCTGACGGTTAAAAAAAGAACACAGGGTTTGAACGGATACATTCAAGCTGATGGCAATTTCTAACCAGGTCTGACCTTCTACAAATCGGGCCCACGCCAGCGACTGAAACGTGACTTCTGGACGTTCTCTCAACCGCTGCTTTTGAAGAAGGTTGTCTGGGTCATCTTCCAGAAACTGTTGCAGAAGTTGAGTAGCCGAAAGCGTTTCTTCGGGTGAGACCAGATTATCTAAGTCATCTAATGAGGGAAGGTAAGCAATTTGTTCTGTCTTGTCTGACTTGGGAATCTGGGTGATCCCTTGCTTTCGGTAGTCATTGACGACATCGATAAATTGAAAGTTTAACCGGAAGTTGACCCACGCCAACACAGGATGATCTGGATTGTAACTGTCAATTTTTTGACAAGTCTCAATCAAGGTTTTTTGGAGAGCTTCATTGTAAAGATCTTCATAAAGACTCGCAGACCATAAATGTCTCTGAGGATGCCCCAACCGACCCGATTTGAGAATCTCGTTGACGAGTCGATTGAGTGCGATTTGTCGTTGAGAACTTTGCGATGGGTGTTGTTGAGCTTCCTTGGCTTGCTGTTGAAGCCGCTGATCTAGATCATCATTCGGTGAGGCACCCTGAAAGCGCTCATTCACCATCTAATTCTCCTCGCTTCTCTAGAACGGTAGGGACATCTCAACATCAGGGCTGTCATGGTAGATGCTACTTTTAGTCTGGTGAAGTGGCATTTATCTGAGTAAAACCAGTACGTCTTCGACTAGAGAATTTTTTTAGCTCCAGAAGTTTCAGCCTCTTATACCTAACACTAATTTGGGGCTAGAAACCAGGGCTAGAAACTTACAAGGTTCAAGTAAACGCTTACCTTATCCTCACGAGGCTGCCCAAGTAAGTCTGGCTGACGGTGAAAAGTGAATGAAGCCCTGTTCTGTTTGATCTCCTCTTGGGCGGAGAATCGGAGACTGGCGTAGAAGCTTCTGGTAGGGAACGTGCGATCGACCGAGTAGATAGACGGGTAGCTGTGTTCATGTAATTTAGCAAGCCAACGAGATCTGAGTATCTTGGGGACTGAGCGTTCATCATCTGAACCTCTATTTGCTATTGCGGCTGACCCGTAAAAAGTTAGGCATTTTGTCACAGAACTTAACAATAGGGCATGGTCTAGTTTTTCCTGGAGGATATCTTTAAAGTTTGGCTGGCGATCGTTCAAGTTGTAATTGTGTAGTTTTGTAACAAATTGCATAATTTTTAAGCTCTGGAACCTGAAGCCTAGATAGGAAGTTCGGCAGATGTTGGCAGCCTGAAAGCGATCGATGCGAGGTTGAACAAGTACTTTTTTGTTGCCCTTAATTCAAAAAACCACTCTGAATGATTTTTGGAGAGATCAACAACAATGCGGTACCAAAATTCTCAGACCAAAATTCTCAGACCAAAACTTTCAGATTTAAGGTTCTCAGAACTATGAGGGCGATCGCTCTTTCTGTGAGGCACTTGAGCGGCAAGACCTTTGAATCCCACAGTAAACCATTAGGGATTTGCATTCTAACTAAAACTCTGAGATTAGTCAAAAACAAAAGGGCTTTTACTACTGATTTTTATCAGTTTGTTTTTCAGTTTAGATGAGTAGTTGAAAGTCTCATTCTAAAAAACTTTGTGGAGAACCTGGCACAATATTTAGGGCAACATTTTCTAGAGTTTATGGCAAATTCTAGTTAGTCAATTTAGAAATTGTCCTGAAGCAAAAAACGATTTTAAGCGTTTATCCTACAGTGATTTGTAGTAAGGGCAATGACAAGGTTTCTTACCACTTATTTCAATTGTTGAGGGTTTCTAGGAATACAAAACGGTAGCTTTAAGTCTGATGAATAAGCTTTTCAGGGCTTACCGTCATGATTTGTGCAGCTACAAAGTCATCTAATGAGATTTTCAACGTTCATCTTTGACCTTCTGAAGTAGTTTTTATCTATTGAGATAACCAAGTTCGATCACTGCGAAAATTTGATGATGATGAGAGACTATTATCTTGAAAAGTTTTCAATTGTCTTAATATTTGAGGCGATCGTTCTGTCCCAAAACTAATAGCATGAAGACAGAATGAAGAGATGAATTTCTGAAACTTTCCTGGCAAAATTCCGTCGATTATTACTGTTGAGTTCAGGTTAACTGGCCGCCTATGAGACTTTTATTAGTTGACGATGATCAGCACATTACTGAACTTCTTGAAGAGGTTCTGACTGACCAGCATTATGTCGTTGATATTGCGGGTGATGGTCATGAAGCATGGGACTACGTAAAGACGTTTGATTACGACTTGCTCATGCTAGATGTGACACTCCCCAAGTTAGACGGCATCAATCTTTGTCATCAATTACGTTCTCAGAAATATCACATGCCAATTCTCATGCTGACTGCCCGCGATACCACCACCGATCAGGTAGCTGGGCTAGATGCAGGAGCAGATGACTACGTGGCAAAGCCTTACAAGCTACAGGAGCTACTAGCCCGAATTCGAGCCTTAGTGCGTCGAGGAAGCCCTTCTCTACCCCCCGTTTTAAAGTGGGAAAACTTGTGCCTTGATCCCAACACAACAGAAGCTAATTACAAAGCGCAATCCTTGAAGCTGACACCCAAAGAATATCGATTGTTAGAGCTTTTCTTGCGTCATGGTTGCCGGGTGTTGAGCCGCAGCGAGATCATGGAAAACCTCTGGTCTTTTGAAGACCCTCCCGAAGAAGATGCAGTCAAAGCTCTCATCAAACGTTTGAGACAAAAACTAAAAGGGGTTGGAGCCGTTGATGACTTCATTGAAACAGTGTATGGTCTGGGTTACCGCCTCAAATCGGGTTCCCAGTCAGACCTTTAGAGATATTCACTGGCGCTTGCTGCTGGCTTATGTCGTAGCAATGACTACAATTTTTGGAGTTTCGGCGATCGCCGTCTACTTCTTCTTCTACGAGAACCGGAATCAACAGATAAACAGTCAGTTGCTAACGCTAGTTCAGGCGGCTGCGCCAAGTATCGAGACCGTTAAAGCTCGTGGAAGCAAAAGCTTAGATAAAGACCTTCCCTGGCACGATCTCTTTTCTAACCGGGAGCAGAGTTTGGAATGGTTTACCGCCGATGGCAAACTTCTGGCAAAAGAGGGGAGCCAGTTTCCCACGGTTCCCTTAGCCAAACATTTTACGTCTTCGTCCCACGTCAATACGCCGATAGTCGAATCTCAAGCAGATTTGCGAATCATGACGATCGCGGTTTACACCAATACTCCAGATAAAAAAACGCTGCAACTACAGGGCTACTTGCGGGCAAGCCAATCCAATCAACGCTTTGAGGCTTCATTAAGTCAGTTGCGACTAGGACTGGGATTGGGAGGAATTATCGCTTTGCTGCTGGCCAGTATTAGTAGTCTATATCTCACCGAGCAGGCAGTAAAACCCATGAGAATTAGCTTTCAGCGACTGACTCGATTTGCTGCGGATGCTTCCCATGAGTTACGCAATCCTCTCACTCGAATTGGTATTGCCACTGAGATTATGTTGAGCCATCCAGAACAACTCAAACCCGCAGACGTAAAGAAACTGGAGACGATCGCCAGCGCAACTGAGCAAATGAGATGCTTGATTGACGATGTGCTGTTTTTAGCTCGGACTGATGCTACTCACCCTCCCAGTAAGCAAGAAAAAGGGACTATTTATCTGGATCAATTGCTCAAAGCATTGATAGAACGCTTTAAATCTCAAGCTCAAGCTAAAGGCATTGATTTTCAGGATCAATTGCTGCCTAACTTGCCTGTCAAGGGAAGCTCTACACCCCTGGATCGTCTATTTTCTAATCTTCTAGAGAATGCGCTGAAGTATACTGAAGCCGGAGGAAAGGTGGTAGTTTCGATGCAGCAGTCCGGGCAGAGTGTGGTTGTCTCTGTAGAAGATACTGGCATTGGCATTCCCTCTGAGTACTCGCCGTTTATCTTTCAGCGATTTTGGCGAGCCGATCAAGCTCGATCACAAGAGCAAGACGGGTTTGGACTCGGACTCGCGATCGCCCAAACGATCGCCAAACAACATAAAGGAGAGATCACAGTAAATAGCCAGGTTGGGGTAGGGAGCCGTTTTCAAGTGCGATTGCCCTTAGCGTAGGAACAAAACCAGGAGAAGATACGTCGTTCAAAATGTGTCACTTATCGAAGTGTCCTGAGCAGGGTATTTCAAACACTACCTCTTCTGCAAGGCTTCAAGGACATTGAGCAAATGTTATTTAATTGTTAGTCTTCTACTCGTACTAAAGTTATCATCAGCTATCATCAAAGATGTTGTTTTGGGTGAACGTGGGTTGCTGGAGTAGGTGCCTTGTAGATATTGCAAACAGGATGTTTGTAGTTTAGTCTGGTGACTGTAGAAGGTGGCTCAGTCTGCCACCCTGGTTTAGAAAGGGATCAAACAGAAGTTTTCAGGCTGCACGGTGTAGGTTAAAGAAGGTTTGGCTGCTCTGCCACTGATAGTATCGGCTAGTTTCGGCATTCCCCACGAGGGCGAAGGGATCGGGTGTGTTCCAATCCAGAGTTGTTCACTCACTTGGAAGTATGATTTCAGCGTCTTGTATCCTACTCCTTGTGTACTATCCATCGTGACTATGTACCCCAACAATTCCTCAAACCGGGCTGAGTCTCGCTCAGTCATTCGTCAGCTTGTGATGTCTGCGATCGCGTCCGCTGCGATCGTCGGGAACAATACCCCCGCTCAGGCAGCAAATTTCAACTTTACCTATGCGCCAGGGACTTCGCTAGAGCAAATGCTCGGCTTTGAAATGGCAGGGGGTATTTGGGCAAGTCATCTATCAGACAATGCAACGATCAACATCCACATGGAAGTTACTGATCAATTACCATCGAATGTGGTGGGCGGCGCACTTCCAGGAATGCGGGCCGAGCAAAGCTACGAGACATGGAGAAATCGACTGGCAGGCGATCGCACGTCAGCCGACGATCGGTTTATCTTCAACAACCAGCAAGACGACGCAGACAAGTTTACTGCGCTGATCGATGGTTTCAAAGTTGACAATAACTACGCCCTCAAGATGACCCGTGCCAATGCCAAGGCAGTGGGCATGATTGCAGGCAATGACAAAGCGCTGGACGGCTACACGCTGATGAACAAGCTGACCAACAAGCCAGTTTCCTGGAACTATGACTTTGTTGGCGGCAGTGTTTCTAAAGGCACGATGGACTATCTCAGTGTGGGAATCCATGAACTGACTCATCACCTGGGCGTTGTCAGTGGGGTCGATAAGGCTGGCTGGCTGACTCAAAAGACTCAGTATGACTCAAGCCATCAAAGTGACTTTTATGCCACCTTAAATGGCAAATTAGACAATGCGACTCCGCTCGATCTGTTTCGCTTTTCGGCAGAGAGCGTCAAACAGGCTGGGTCGGGTGACTCCTGGATTGATATGTCGGTGGGGGGCAAGCCTTACTTTTCGACTGACGGCGGCAAGACTGTGCTGGGCTACTTCTCAACAGGCGATGACACTAGCTTAGGAGGCGACGGCAATCAAGCCAGCCATTGGAAACAACAGGACAATCCTCTAGGCATTTTAGATCCCGTGCTGCGATCGGGAGAGCGCAGAAGCATTTCAGGACTCGATCGTAAGCTGTTGGATGCGATCGGCTGGAATCTGCAACCGGGCGAAACCAATCTGGCGACGCTCCAGAGTCAGGCAAAGCTACGACTGGCCCAGCGCATCGGTAAAACGGTCGAGTGGCTCGACGCAAACCCCGCCGAAGCAGCCTCACTTTTGTCTCAAGATCGCACTCAAGAAGTACAGGCCATGATTGAGCAAAGTAGAGTTTATGATTGGCGTGCCTCTAGCAGTAGTGGTTTTTGGCAGGATACGGCATATCAACACTTTTTGTGGCAAGAAGTCTCCGGATCAGGGACTGATCAGCCTGAAAAAACTGCTGTACCAGAACCTTCTACGATCGGGGGACTGATTATTGGGGGTGGCTTATTGGGGGTGCGTCGTCTACTTAAGCGTCGGAGTCAAAAGCGGGTGATCCAATGATGGGCAATTCCCCAAAGCGCTGGGTTCGATCGCAAGGTTGGGTTCACTACATCGTCTGGTGGCCCCTATTCTATTCGCTGCTAGGAATATGGGGAAATGCTTTTGCTCAAGTTGTGCCCGATACCACGCTACTTAACAATTCGGTGGTCACTCCTGGTAATAGCATCTTTGAGATTACAGGGGGAACAACTGCCGGGAGTAACTTGTTTCATAGTTTTGAGCAATTTTCTCTGCCAACGGGTGGCACAGCCTTTTTTAATCAGGCGATCGCCGTTGAAAACATTATCAGCCGAGTGACTGGAACCTCTGTTTCTAACATTGATGGTCTGATTCGAGCAAACGGTAGCGCCAATCTGTTTCTGCTTAACCCCAACGGCATTCTTTTTGGCCCCAATGCTGTCCTAAATCTGGGCGGATCTTTTGTTGGAAGTACAGCTAACAGCATTAGATTTGCGGATGGTAGCGAGTTTAGTGCTGTCAACCCGTCTGGGTCACCCTTGCTGACGGTCAGTATCCCCGCTGGCTTGCAGTATGGAGCGACACCGAGGGAGATTCGAGTACAGGGAGTCGGGAACAACTTGTTTCTAAATTCACCGACTGACCCCTCCGTAAATCGGAACGATCGCCCGCCTGGTCTACAAGTCAATTCTGGGCAAACGCTGGCGCTGATAGGGGGAGATGTCACTCTGGAGGGAGGCAATCTAACTGCCGCAAGTGGGCGAATCGAACTTGGTAGTGTGGGCGAAGCAGGAACGGTGATACTCACACCAACGAATCCCGGCTGGCAACTTGACTACAGTAACATTAGGCACTTCCAAGATATTCGGCTCTCTCAAGCAGCTTCGATCGAAGCCAGTGGCAACCGTGGTGGCAGTATCGGAGTGCAGGGACGCAACATCAGTCTCACAGACGCCTCGGCGATGATGGTAGACACATTGGGCGATGGCACAGGTGGAACACTCAGACTCATAGCAACAGACTCAGTGCAAGTGAGTGGCTTTTCCTTTCCGCCTGTGGGTGTACCGTTTGTCAGCCGTTTATCTACAGATGTTGCTCCGGGTGCGAGCGGGCAGGGCGGAAATTTGACGATCGCCGCGAGGCGCTTACTGATTGCCAATGGCGGTCAAGTATCCAGTGGGACTTTTGGCGCTGGAAATGCAGGTTCATTGAAGGTTGCAGCTCAAGATGTGGAAATCATCGGAAGTTCACCCATTGCCCCTAGTGGATTGTTTGCCCCAGTAGAAACTCTTGCTACAGGCAAGGGGGGGAATCTGACAATCGAAACTAATCGCTTGCGAATCGCTAATGGAGCACAGGTTGCCGCAAGTACGTTTGGGTTTGGAGATGCCGGAGATTTGACGGTTCAGGCAACTGTAGTAGAACTAATTGGTATTTCACCAGAAGGTTTTACAAGCGGTTTGTTTGCGAATGTCGAGAACGGAGCTACAGGCAAGGGCGGTGACTTGGGAATCACTACCAATCGCTTACAAATCACTGATGGGGCCCAGGTCTCAACGAGTACGTTTGGAGATGGGGATGCGGGATCATTAACAGTTCGCGCAAAGGATGTGGAAGCGGTTGGCATCTCGTCCATTGGTTCTAGTGGGTTAGTAGCGGCTTCTAGATCCACAGGCAATGGGGGACAGTTGACTCTTGAAACCGATCGCCTGCGGCTGATTGACGGAGGCCAAATCGCCACTGCAACCGGGGGATCGGGCAATGCGGGAGACCTAGCCATTAGAGCCTCTGAATCGGTAGAACTCATCGGCTCAACAGAACTGGGGCGTAGCGGCTTATTTTCGAGCGCGATCGAGGGCACAGGCAACGGGGGCGACTTAACCGTTTCGACTAATCGGCTAGTCGTCAGAGATGGGGCAACCATTAGTGTCAGTAACTTCTCTAGCCGCAACCCAGATATCCCCGCAGGGCAAGGAGCAGCCGGAAACCTGAATGTGAATGCCAGCTTTGTATTGCTTGACCAGCAAGGTATTCTTACAGCGGACGCGGCAGCAGGAGAGCGTGGAAACATCACTGTGCGATCGGGCACCCTCTTGTTGCGGCGAGCGAGTGTGATCACGACCAATGCTCAGGAGACGGCAACCGGGGGAAATATCACACTTAACACAGACATTTTGGCGGCTTTTGAGAATAGCGATATTACCGCTAATGCTCAACAAAGCTTTGGGGGACGAGTCGTGATTAACGCTAGAAGCGTCTTGGGTACACAGTTTCGAGAACAACCGACTACCGAAAGTGACATCACAGCATCTTCTGCATTAGGGGCTGAGTTTAATGGAGTCGTAGAACTCAATACATTGGAGGTTGATCCCGGACAAGGACTCGTCGAATTGCCCAGCGATGTCGTCGATCGCAGCACGCAAGTTGCCGCGGTTTGTCGGGGATCAGGTGGCAATGAATTTGTGATCACCGGACGAGGCGGACTCCCAGAAACCCCTGCTCAAATTCTCAGAGACGGGACAGTGTGGGAAGATCTGCGCCTGACTGGGCGTGAGCGTCAGAAGCCAGAAGCCAGAAGCCAAAAATCGGGACGATACGTGCCTCCTAAGCCTCAAGCCGCGATCGTAGAGGCCAGAGGATGGATAATGAATGCTAAGGGTGAAGTAACGCTTGTTTCTCAGCTTCCTCAATCGCCCACTGACCCCTCTCAGCAGTCATCAGTCCAGTGTGCAAGTTCTACAGAGTAATGACTAGATTTCATTGGCGGGATTGTTGGCAGCAGGTACGATCGCGGCTCCAGTCAGTTCGCGCTAGTCTGTGGTTGGCAGTCCTAACGTTTTTTGTGATCACTGGAACTTCGGTGGTTGCTTTTGATCGGGTAGCCTTTTCGACTGAGCCTTTCGCCAGTGCGATCGCTCAATCTGTCGCATCTCCAAACTTTTTAGAACAAGGACAGGCACTCTACCAAGCAGGACGATTTGCAGAGGCGGCAACCGTCTGGCAGCAGGCTGTTCAGGTTGCTCAAAAAGATCGACTCAATCAAGCCTTGAGCCTTAGTTATCTATCGCTGGCTTATCAGAAACTAGGCGCATGGGATCAAGCCAAACAGTCGATCGCTCAAAGTCTAGATTCTTTGAGTCCTCAAACCAGCTTAAAGGAATCAGAGATTGTTGTTTTAGCTCAAGTTCTCAACACCCAGGGCAGCATTCAACTCGCAATGGGGCAACCCGAAGCCGCACTAGAAACCTGGCGGCAAGCAGAAAAAACTTATGCTAAAGTGAAGGATAGTGCTGGGACGATCGGAAGCCAAATCAACCAGGCTCAAGCCTTACAAACATTGGGATTGTATCGCCGCGCTCAAATGTTGCTCAAAGAGATCAACGACCGTTTGCAAACTCAGCCAAACTCTCTGCTAAAAGCTTTAGGGCTAAAAAGTTTGGGTACAGTGCTACAAGTCACAGGCAACTTGAGTGAGTCTCAGGAAGCTCTCAAGCAAAGTCTAGCGATCGCCCAACAGCTCACCCCGCCCATCAATCCTAGCGAGACCTTGTTTAATCTAGGAAACACCCTGAGAGCTTTGCAAAATCCTTCAGCAGCATTGAGCTTTTATCAGCAAGCAGTCACCTCAGCACCGACGGCGATCGCTAAACTTAGAGTCCAATTGAATCAGTTAAGCCTACTTCTAGAAACGAGACAGTGGGAGCAAGCTCAAGCCTTGGTGATTCAAATTGAGCCACAGTTAGCAAATCTGGTTCCTAGCCGGGGCGCAATTTATGCTCAGGTCAATTTTGCAACTAGCTTGATGAAAATTCTAGAGCAGCAAAGCAGCCAAAAAACAGGCATTTCCAAGTCACCACTGGTTACACCTCGGACGATCGCTCAACTTTTAGCAACCGCCATCCAACAAGCAAAGACGCTGCAAGACCCCAGGGCAGAATCTTACGCACTAGGGCAACTCGCTAACCTGTATGAACAAACACAACAGTTGGCAGAGGCCAAAGATCTCACTCAAAAAGCCCTGACTCTGGCTCAAGCTAGCAATGCATCAGAGATTACTTATCGCTGGCAGTGGCAACTAGGGCGTATTCTGAAACAACAAGGACTGGCAGGTAATCAAAAGGTGGGAGCGATCGCGGCTTATAGTGAAGCCGTAAAAACGCTGCAATCTATTCGTAGAGACCTGTTGGCAACCAATCCTGAAGTGCAGTTTTCTTTTAGAGAAGGCGTAGAGCCAATTTATCGAGAGCTGGTCGAATTGCTCGTTCAACCCAATGCCAGTTCTGAAAATTTGCAACAAGCTCGTCGAGTCATTGAAGACCTTCAGCTTGCAGAATTAGAAAATTACTTTCGTTCAGCTTGTTTAGATCCTGTACAACAGATTGATTTTATTGATGATAAGGCAGCCGTTTTTTACCCCATTTTGCTCAACGATCGAGTAGAGGTGATTCTCTCACTTCCGGGGCAAGCGCTGCGTCACTACTCCACGATCGTGCCCCTGTCTCAAGTCGAAACCCTCGTCAAGCGTCTTCGCCAAAATCTAGTTCTCCCTTATACCTCCAAACAAGACATTCAGCCGCTTTCTCAACAGGTCTACAACTGGGTTATTCAACCTGCTGAGGCACTCTTGGCTAGCAGTGGAGTCAATACATTAGTGTTTGTCTTAGATGGTGCCCTACGCAACATTCCGGTGTCAGCGCTCTACACGGGCAGCCAGTATCTCGTAGAAAAGTACAACGTTGTTCTGACTCCAGGGTTGAGCTTGTTTGAGCCTAAGCCTCTAGCCTCTATAAAGCTGACGGCGTTGACGGCTGGACTAACCGAACCTCGCCCCAATTTTGAGCCATTAGAATTTGTCAAGCTCGAACTCGAACAAATTCAGTCCAAAATCTCTACAGAAGTACTGCTAAATCAAGCGTTTACTAGTAAAGCACTCGCCAATAAATTAAAATCGTCGCTGTTTCCAGTAGTTCACATTGCTACTCACGGTCAGTTTAGTTCTCAGTCTTCTGAAACGTTTATTTTGGCTTGGGATCAGCCGATTACCGTTAATCAATTAGACAATTTACTTCAAGCACGCGATCAGAGCGCGTTTAATACGCTTGAGCTATTAGTACTCAGTGCTTGCGAAACCGCAGATGGAGACGATCGCGCTACTTTGGGGCTGGCCGGAGTCGCAGTACGAGCAGGGGCACGCAGTACACTGGCATCATTATGGCTAGTAGATGATGAATCAACGGCTTTGTTGATGGGGCAATTTTATCAAGGGCTAAAGACTGGGTTAACAAAGGCAGAAGCCCTCCGTCGCGCTCAACTTAGCCTCTTGCAAGGAAAGTATAGCCATCCCCGGTTTTGGTCTGCTTTTGTCCTGTTGGGCAACTGGCTGTAAGCTAAAGCGATATACCCAGGATGGCGCGACTTAAAATTATTGAGAAACTTGCAGCTTTGTCCCAGGTTTGCCCCACTTTATATGTCAGCGTAGTGTAGGGCAGCTTAAAAGGGAAACAAAAAGCGATCGCTTCAAATCAGCAGATTCTCTCATGACTTAACAATTTTGAGAGATCGCCGTCAAATCGTGATTTAGCACCTTAATTCTCTGCTTCGACATAGCTCGATCAACACAAACTAATACATAGTCTCATTGGGGTGAGCACATGGAGGCAATCAATTCTGATTCGGAATCACCACAGTTACCCAGCCTGGAGAAACCTCTGGGCGGACGCTACAAAGTTGTCCAGCAGTTAGGAATGGGAGGCTTTAGTCAGACCTTTATTGCTGAAGATCTTCACCTACCGAACTGTCCTCGCTGTGTGATCAAACAACTTAAGCCCCACTTCGAGACCGAACAAGACTTGCAGACTGCCCGACGATTGTTTGACACTGAGGCAAAGGTGCTTTATCTGTTGGGCAACCATGATCAAATTCCCCGATTACTAGCCCACTTTGAAGAGGATCACAAGTTTTATCTTGCCCAAGAATTAGTTGAGGGTGAGACACTCAATCAATTGCTAGTCGATCATCAGCTTTGGACAGAAGCAGAAGTGATGACTTTGCTAAGAGACAGCCTGAACGTGCTGGCCTTTGTCCATCGGCAAGGCGTGATTCACCGAGACATCAAGCCCTCTAATCTAATTTGCCGTCAATCGGATGGCAGAATTATTTTGATTGATTTTGGGGCAGTTAAACAGGTCAGTCTGGGAGTTGCCGACGCAAAATCTGGAAAAACTGACCTAACCGTTTCGATCGGGACTCAAGGCTACACAGCAAACGAACAACTCGCAGGTGAGCCTCATTTTAGTAGTGATATCTATGCGATCGGCATGGTGGCGATTCAAGCATTAACGGGTATTCGTCCTAAGCATCTCAAGAAAGACCCATACACCCATGAATTTCGGTGGTGTGAGGAGGGAACGCCCGTCTGTGAAGCGCTCGTTAATCTGTTAGATTGCATGGTTCGCTACGACTTCCGGGAGCGCTACCCTACTGCTAATGAGGCCCTGGCAGCACTGCACACTCTGTCTGACTATTTTCCTGAGTACTCGCCTGAATCACCCACAAGCTCTGAGTCAGGCAGCCTGCCGTTCAAACCATTGCTGTTAATGCCAGCAAAAGACCCTTTAGAACCAGTACATTTCAGCAAGAAACCTTTGTATTTCCCAAGCTCAAGCTCCGAGAGATCGGCTCAACGGCAATCTACGGATGGTGGTTCTTCTCAAACAGGGGGCACTGCTGAACGATCACCCAATAGTCCCGCTTCGGAAATACAGCCAACCGAGCTTCAAGACTCTTTAAAGATGTTCCTCAAGCGTTTAGTCTCTGTAAGAGGGTTGGTAGCAGTTGGTTTCACCGTTCTGATGGCAAATGCGCTGCTATCTTCGCTGCCTTCTCAGATGATCTCATCTTCAACTCAGGAGTTTGGGTCTTCTCCAGTTCCCACACA
Source organism: Phormidesmis sp. 146-12 (assembly GCF_052939495.1). Classification (NCBI taxonomy): domain Bacteria; kingdom Bacillati; phylum Cyanobacteriota; class Cyanophyceae; order Leptolyngbyales; family Leptolyngbyaceae; genus Phormidesmis; species Phormidesmis sp. 146-12. Next base: position 95,826 of record NZ_JBJPHS010000006.1, read on the forward strand.
GGAACCGCAGCCATCCGAGTCAACGCCTAGTGTTGAAGTCACTCCTGGTGCTGAACCAGTTCCTAGCGTTGAACTAACACCCAGTGTTGACCTTTCTCACCCTCCTAGCTTTGGACAAGTCCAAAAAGTACCGCCTGGACTGTTTAACTACGGTGGCAGCACAACTTGGGCACATATCCGACGCGAGGTAGACCCGATTCTCCAAGCTTCACACCCAGAGTTTCGGCTACGCTACACTCATCCCGTTAATGCTACGGCTGGCTCCGGTACAGGAATTCAGATGCTGCTAGAAGGGCAGCTTGCCTTTTCTCAATCCTCCAGACCTATAGAAGAACGGGAGTATCAGCAAGCACAACTGCGAGGCTTTAGCCTGAACCAAATTCCCGTGGCGCTAGAAGGCATTGCGATCGCCGTTCATCCCAGTCTTTCCATTCCAGGATTAAACCTGAGCCAAATTCAAGGCATTTACACGGGCAAGATTACCAACTGGCAGCAAGTAGGCGGCCCAAATCGAGCAATCATACCTTATTCGCGTCCTGTTGCCGATAGTGGAACCGCAGAGTTTTTTGTCAAAAATGTGTTGGGTGGTAGCTCTTTGGGAAATAATGTGCGCTACGTTGACAACACAACGGCGGGCTTACAAAAGCTGTCCACTGATCCGGGTGGCATTTATTATGCTTCAGCGCCAGAGGTCGTCTCCCAATGTGGAGTGAGAGCCTTACCCATTGCCCAGGAGTCAAACAATTTTGTGTCTCCTTATCAAGAACCCTTGGTTCCCGCAGAAACCTGTTTCAAGCAGAAAAATCAGTTAAATGCGGAGGCGTTTAAAGCGGGTGAGTATCCCATTACTCGCCAACTATTTGTGATTGTTAAACAAGATGGTCAGACCGACCAGCAGGCTGGCGAAGCCTATGCTCACATGCTACTGACGAGTGAGGGTCAAGAGCTAATTTCTAAAGCGGGATTTGTCAGAATTCGTTAACTTAAATCTTGCATCTCTCGCAACAACCGCCAAGAACTGAAGTTCCTGGCTCATAGCCCAAACCCATTTCAATAGGTTAAAACGCTTGCCGAGTCTTCTTCAGAGGACTTTGGCTATTAGCCGAAAATTGATTTCAGGGCGGTTATTGCGAGAGGTGTAAGATCTCAATTAACCTACGATCGTGAACAACAAACAACTGCCGAGTTAATAACAGCACAGGTAACGACAGCACTACAGGTGATTGACTTCACGATCGAGATCTCCTGCAATTTGTTTGTCTCCTTTCGACTCCAGGGTAGAGTGTAATTCTGCTTGGACTTGCCGATAGAGTTTCTGATCCCCGCCCTTTAGCCCAATTAGAGAATAAAGGAGGACTGGATGGGCTTCCCTTCCGCGTAGACGGCACTCGCCCATAAACACAGCTTCGACCTCAGTCTTGACTAGTTTATACAGTGCTTCGGTAATTAAGATATCTGTTCCATTCTCTTTGGTTAGCCCTTGAACTCGGCTGGCAACATTGACAGCATCCCCAATCACGGTGTATTCCATCCGCTGTAGAGAGCCAATATTGCCTGCGATCACCTCCCCATAGCTGATCCCAATCCCATGATGAAACAAGACTTTACCTTGCTTACGCCATCGAAATTGTAGTTGCAGTAGTGCCCGTCGCATTGCTAAAGCCGCTCGAATGGCACTCATCGCATCATTCTTTTCGCCCTGAGAAACTGGGGAGCCAAACTCTGCCATGACTGCATCCCCAATAAACTTGTCGATCGTGCCTCTAGCCGCGACAATCGCTTCTACCATCGCATTCAGGTAAGCATTGAGTTGAGCAACGAGCTGGTCAGCAGGTAGCTGATAAGACAACGCTGTAAAACCGCGAACATCGCAAAATAAGACGGCTGCCTTGAGTTTTCGCCCCTGCAAGAGCGCCTGGAAGTCTTCAGGCTGGCTTAAAATTTCTTGAACGATCGGGGCTGCTACATAGCGCTCCAAAGTGCGGCGCAACCGTCGTTTTTCAAACTGATCGCTCAAAGCACCCGTACTAAGATAAGACAGTCCACTCAGACAAATCGCGATCGTGGGAGCCATTACGGGTAAAATCAGCCCACCATAGACAAAGCAGAGATAACTGACCCCAACCCAACTACCCGCAACAGCCAGGGCAACCAGAAAAACTAATGTGGAACGCTTAAATAGTTTACCTAAAATCAGGTTGATGCTACCGACTCCAAAAAGAATTAAAACTCCCCGCCAGAGAGGATTAGGAACTACTTCTGAGATGGCTCGGTTCTCTAGCATCGTGGCGATCGCATTGGCATGAATTTCGACCCCTGACAGCATTCCCACAGGGGTGAGATGAGTGTCATGCAGTAAGGTTGCAGTCGGCCCAATCAGTACTAGTTTGTCTTTGAAGACTTGCTGTTGCTTGAGTTTGGCCCAGTTTTCAGCGTGGAGAACTTCCCAAAACGAAATCGTCGGAAATGTTCTTTCTCCACCATAAAAGAAGATGGATCTATCCCCGCCTGGAGAAAAAGGTAAATTGGCAGACTGCAAACTAGCATGACTAAAAGACATTAGACCTTTTTGTGAATGACGGAGATCTGGATCAATGCGATTGTTGATATAGCTGTCCGTAAAACGTCTCAGGCTTCCGTCGGCTTCGGGTTCGTAGTTGATCAACCCAATAGAGTTTGGAGTAGTCTGAAACATTGAATCAGGATACAGCAGTTGCTCTAAGCCACCGCCAGTCGAAGAAGAAGGCGCATGAACTGCGGCTAATGTCACTCGACCTGCATGGCGTTTTAAGGTTGTTTGCAACTGGCGATCGTCCTCTGGAAAAGGACTGGGTACATCCAGCACCACATCGATTGCGACCCCGCTCGCTCCGGCGGCCATCACACGGTCGATCGCTTGAGCATAGGCAGTTCTTCGCCACGGCCAGGATTTAATAGCCTCTAACGCCTGGGACTTACTAGCGTCTTCCTCTGGCAGAGAATCATCATCAATAGAGGCATCATCGATCGCCAAAATTACAATGTTGTCTGGCTGACGAACTGAGCCTCGCAGTTGGAAGAATAGAGACTGTGCTTGAAGCTCCATCACTCTGACTGGCTCTAGATTTAGGGCGGTTGTAACAGCACTACAAAGTGCCCAAGTACACACCAATAGGGGTGCAACTGTCGCTGGAGTAAATCGCCACGATCGGCTAACTTTTTCATCTACCATAGGTTATTGTGGGCAAATATTTGACTTCAAGAAATCATAGGTTTTTGGAAAGCGAACCCGAATTGAGTCAGGAATGCCAGTGCCACAGGCTTGCACTTTTGGAAAAGACTGATCTGGAAATTGCGCTTCATAGCTCTGTCGAATCTTTTTACTTCCGGGCAGCGGTTCTTCGTAGTCTCTGACCCAGGTTCCCGTCACAATCCTTGAAAACTCTGGTTGCTCAAACCGCTCGACTTGGGAAGGATAGCCCGCCGCACTCAGCTGGACTTTTTCGCCTGCTTTAAGATTAACTGGAGCAATGCGACTATCGGCTAACTTACCTTGTAGAGGAGTCGCCTCCGCGTCTGTCTGATCCTCATCCTGACTAATGGGAAGCATCGATCGCGTTACCATCACTTCGCCCTCTAGCACCTTAATGGTCGAGGCTCCTTTGCCATCAACTTCTAGTAGATAGGTCGTGCCTCGCACTCCGGCCACGGCTGAGTATGAACATCCATTGATAGCTCCGTTGACTAGCATTGAGCCATGTTGCAACCGCGCACATTGACCAATCACGAGGCTAGAGTTGTGTGCGAGTCGCCCAACTGCACCTGTGTTAAATTTTAGCTGTGCCCGCGATCGCCCTGTACGAATGCGTTGTCCTCGACTCGCGGTTGCGTTTACCTTGACTTGCCGATTTTGAATAAAAACGTGAGGGCCGTCCAGGATCTGTGTAATCTTTGCTGAATTGACAGTAGCAGCCTGAACTGGAGGCACCTGGTAAGTCACCCAGCCCATCAGACAGACAGATCCTTGTAAAATGCTACGGAGCCTTCTTCTAGCAGAGAGAAACTTCATATCTTTACTAAAAAACTTCTAGAGAATAGTAGGTAGCCAGATTGATGTTAAGTTGTCCGTATTTCCTACGAGCCCTCACTCTAATGTAATAACCTGACCCTTTAGCTTTAGACGAGAATGCACCATTTAGCTAACTGATAGGTTCCTACATAGCAAGTCTTACATTCCCGGAAATTCTTAAGCGATCGACCCAAATCAAGGTATGAAGCTTTAATCAGATGATGCAAATTACAAAAAAGCGTCTACTAAATATGTTTTTAGATCAAACAAAATTGATTATTAAACTAGGAAATGTTTGAAAAGTTTAGAAAACGACTTCGCTATTTCATACACAATTCTTAAAATCCTCTTAGGGTAAAGTGAGAGAGATAGAAAACTTCATTCAACACAATAAAATCTTGCTAAAAACTAGAAGACAAACCCATCTGCAACTGCAACTGACTTCATACAAACGACTAGTTGCAAATTAACTCACTACAAGTACTCACTACAAGTACTAATGCCTGGTTGGTAAACAAAACTCCTGAAACCCCATTCTCTGTAGGTTGGTGTTGAGCAAAGCGAAACCCAACAGAAACTTCTCAAACATTGAGTTTGGACAGATTCAGCCCAACCTACCCAAAGAGATTTGTCAGAGAGGTACTAATGTAGAAATGTAGAAAGCCTATGCAGAAAGTCTAATATCTACTAGTTTCTTAGTTCCAGTCGCCTGAGCGCAAAGTAGCATTCTTTTTACGGTGGAGCAGTTTTTCAACGCTTATGAAGAAACGATGTGAAAAGTCATCCTGCTGCTGATTTCGTCGTAGAGCATCCAGGTAGATCTGCTTAAACAAATGCCGTTGAGTTGAGCTACCCCCGATCGCCCAAAGAGATGACAAGATAGGTTTGAAATAAGCGATCGTGCCATGCATATCTCTGCTTGCGTGAGCAGCCATTCCTTCGGCAGCAGGAATAATGATCTCAGTCCACAATCCTCGCTGACGTGATTCAAGCTTTTGAGCATGATTTGCCATACTCGCCAACATTTCGTTAACCTGCTCAACCTGCCCCGTTCTCGCCAACGCATACACATAGTGCAAATCATGGAGAGGCAATGTGTGTTCGTGAATGCGTGGCAGCAAGTAAGGGACTAGCTCTTTCCAAAAATCTTCTACAGCGTCTCTTCTCATTTCTAGCCGCACTAACATGATCTCTAGTCTTACTAGCAGCGAAATCGCAGTCACTTGATCTTTGGGAGAGTCTTTCTGAGCGCGATTCCAAATTTTGTGGTGGTAGAGCGCAATGACCATTTGCAAATCGACCTTTGTCAGATAGAAAAGCGCTATATGGAGCCAATTGTGGGTGTACAACATAGAGTTGCAGTTTTCCCAGGTAGGGGCTAGACCTTCCATCCAAACAATGCCCTCGTCTACTCGTCCTTCGGCTTCCATGATATGAGCTACTGCATGATGTGCCCAGGGATTGTCACGGTTTAGAGCAACTGCCCGTCGTCCTAGTTCCTCTGCCTGGGGCAATCGACCGCACTGCTCTAAGCCAAATGCAACCATGCTGAGTAAGTAGGAGTCTTCCTGATTTTCAGGCAAAACGGTTTCAGCAATTTGAAGTAGCCCTGATTCATTACCCTGATAAAAGTAGTGATATTGTCCTTGCTGGACTGAGATGAGATCTTGAGGAAACTGTTGAGCGATCGTTTCGTGATAGTCGATTGCCTGACAGATGGCTCCTTTTGCCCAGGCAGCGATCGCATTGATATAAAGCCGCTCTCGCTCACTCACCCGACCCAATTTCTGTGTAGCGACTTTGAGATAGAAAACTGCCTGTCTTCGTGCCGTAATGTTTTCTTGAGAAAGGTAGTAGGCAGCCGCATAAGCATTTGCGATCGCGCAAGTAGGATCAGCTTTGACTGCTTGAAGAATCAATACTTCTGCATCCCGTCCATATCGAAGTGAGCAATCAATAAAGCCGTTAATTGCGCTGACCGCTTCTCGTGAATCTGTTGTAATGTCAAGTCCTCTGCTATCTTTCAGCATCTTGTTTTCCCCAACAGGGTAGCAGTTGAAATGCTCCCAGAGATTGTTTCATCATCCAGAAAAAGTGCCAAGAAAAAGGACTGAGTGTGTTCTCCATCACCCAGCCCTCAGACCTCATATTTGACATCCGGTTTGTCTCTACTGAGCCAATGAATTGAGCTAGATGTAGCTTGTAATATCTTGATGACACTCATCCGCTAGATAAGATAGCGCTCGAAATCTTAAGCCCATCAACTCATCGTAAAAGGGATTGAGTTTGCACAATGGTGGAATGTGTAGTAGCACACGATCGCCCCAAAGCTTGATGTCACGAGCAAACGGACACTGCGACGGAATCAATTTGCACAGCCAGTTGGCGACTCTGGGATTATGGATCTCAGTACGATCGAGCCGTTGACGAATTGAACTAGAGAGCAGCGTAATACTGTGGTGAGGTAGTGTAACATGCATGATGTAAGCTCCTTGCAACTGTGAGGCTAGTCTCGCTCTGAAACTAGCGAAGGTCTAAAAAACAAGCGAATCTTCAAGGGGTTGACTGCCGGAGTGGCGGTGGACGGAGTAGCCCTAACTTTACATCCGCCCTACCACTTCGACTTCCAGCCTCACCCAAGTAACCTGCCAGACTGTACGCCTTCTACAGCCAGGCGAGCGGCGGAGGTAGTCATATGCCGCAGGTTATAACGAATCCCGTTTACTGCCTAGTGGCTCTTGACTGCTCACGGGAACCTCTTTGGGTTTGCTGAAATTGCTCTACCTGTCTGCAATTCTAAGTCTCGTCAAGTGACAGGTCGGGGATGAAAAAGTGACAAACTGGAGATAATGTTGAAGGGAGCAGAAACCGACGATCGGGGATGTTCCTGAATGCTGAAGTGGCTCCAACGGTTCTTCCAATCCGTCTTTTGCGACAATGTTCTGTAAATTGTAGAGGTACGGCACCTACAATCTAGAGGGTTAACAGCTTACCGCTGGTTGACTGACAAATCTTTCCCCCTCATCCCTAAATCCCTTCGCCCCCAGTGGGAGAAGGGACTTCAGAAAAATTTAGATTTGAAAGCCCCTCGCCTGTCCTGGGAGAGGGGTTGGGGTGAGGGCGGTTCGAGTTTTGTTAGTCAACCAACAGCTTATCGTCTATTTAGTTGACAATGCTGGATGATGCCCTGGGCCATTCAACAATGTTGCGAGAAGAAGGAGCGTGCTGGATCAAATCTTCAACATTGCGTTTAATGGTGTCGCAGATAAAGTCTAGAGGCAAATCGTTCGGATCATGTCCAAAAGGCTCCTCGATTTCAGAACTCACCTCCTGAATAGACAGGAAAATTAAACTGATGAAAGCCGTGGCTGGGCTAACCCACCAGTGTAAATTATCGACCAATTCTAGAGGTACAATGATGAAATACGCTACTAGCAATATCTTAAGCGTCATTGTATACGCCAAAGGCACAGGTGTCTTCAAAATCCGCTCACACCCACCCAGAATATCTACCAGGTCATTCAGCATTTTATGCAAATCCTGGAGCTGAAACCCGTTAATCTGTCGATGTTCATACTGCTGCTGCACATAGTCCTCAAGCCAGAATGCAATCTCTAGAGGGCCATGGTTTACCTCCTGAAGTCTGCGATATTGAGGCAGTGACATCAAAGGTGCTAACTCGTCGTTTAAGCTCATCGGATCACGCCGCAGATGCAGTTTCATCGCTACAGCAAACGCAGCAACTAACCGCATCGAGTCTTCTTTTTGGGTGCGATCGTGCGGCAGTCGCTCTTCCACACTGATCCAAATGCTGCGGACACAATTGCGAACCGTATTCACCATAGATCCCCACAACTTTCGTCCTTCCCAAAATCGCTCGTGGGCTGCATTTGTGCGAAAAACCAACAACAAACTTAAAGCAATATTCAGTGCTACAGCAACATGGGGCAACGCCTTATTTTCATGGACAGCAGAGAGATAGCCAAGCTGATGTAGTAGAGAAGTGAGTGCAGCATACCCAGCGCACAGTAACACCCAGGGAAGAATTGCATGAAGCACAGTGTCTCCTAGTCGAAACAGCACTTGCAGCCCAGTGAGTTTTTCACCTGTGTAGCGCGAAAACTTTTCTTGAAAGGATCGCAATGAAACCAGTTTTTGCCGAGATTTGCGTTTTGGAACAGGGCTTTTTTCCTGCCTTTCTTTTAAGTGAACATGGTTGGAGTTGGTCGATCGCTTCTGAAAACGGTGCATCAAATTCCTTGCTTTAGTCATCTTCAAACCTCTGGATTCCTACAAGTTTCGAGCAGTATTACTCGCGTGGGCACTCATACCAATCTCGTGTGTTGTTGAACTGCATAGAAGCCTGACAGCTTCTTGTGATGAGTGTTTAAGAAGGCAAGCCGTTCATCACGAAAAATGGATGTCCGCATTTACTCCGATCGAGTCGCGAATTTCTGAGGGGCTAATTCTGTTAGACTCTACAGGATTGCCATACACCCCTCGCCTTCGTTGTGGAAACAAAAGTCTATTTCTTGAGTTGTTGCAATCACTGACCTTTGCGATCTGATGGCGATCGAGCCATTAAATTTTTATGGCTTGCTCAAGTCAACAAGATGATCGACTGTCATAGGACAATTCATCTTTTATTAGATGATGATTTGCATTAATAAAAACTATAAGTGAGAGAACGTAACAAAGTCGAGGCAAAAAAGAGAGTTTACCCAATTTGCTCTCAATCCGCGACTCTGGGTGAGAAGATTCAAAGTTCCTCAATCCAGGATCTCAGCCTAAAAGAACTGTCTACTCCCGGCTTTGTCACAGTTCTGTCCCCAGTTTGTCACTGTCGTTTGTTTAATGTGATGTCTAGTTCACGCTTCAAAAGCCGGGTAATGCGGATAGCGTTACTGCTCACCAAACATCCGCATTACTTTTCTCAAAGAACACTGCTCAGACGGGGCTAAACCAATGAAAAAACTAATTGAAGGTTTGCAGGAATTTCGGAAAACCTATGTTCCTGCTCATCGGGAACTGTTAGCACAGCTTTCTCAGGCACAAAAGCCTAGAGTCATGTTTATCACCTGTTCTGACTCCCGGATTGACCCTAATCTGGTGACTCAAACAGAGATCGGTGAACTGTTTATTGTTCGCAATGCTGGAAACATTATCCCACCCTATGGAGCAACCAATGGGGGCGAAGGAGCCACGATCGAGTATGCCATTCACGCCTTGGGAATTGAGCAAATCATCGTCTGTGGTCACACGCACTGTGGGGCAATGAAAGGACTGCTGCATCTCAATAAGCTTCAAGAAGACATGCCTCTCGTCTATGATTGGCTCAAACATGCAGAAGGCACTCGCAGACTGGTCAAAGACAGCTACACCAACCACAGCGATGAAGAAATGCTGGAAGTTGCAGTAGCAGAGAATGTGTTAACTCAAATCGAAAACTTGAAGACTTATCCGCTAGTCCACTCCAGACTGTATCAGGGTAAGCTGCACATCTATGGTTGGGTCTACCAAATCGAGACGGGCGAAGTGTTGGCTTATGACCCCGTTACCCATACTTATGTGCATCCTCAGAGCCAGATTGCTGACGACGAGATGGACGGGCAAACCGGAAAGCCTTTTGTTAAGACCAGTGCGCCCCCGGTTGCTTGTGAGTTTCATTCCCTTAAAGCCCTCGACCCAGATGTAACTGGGCAAAATGATGAAGGTGCATCTCAAGAAGTAACGCCTCGCCTCCCGATCGAGCCTGTGTCTGAGCTATCTAGAGTTCAGCAACAGCTATCGGCTTGAATGATCTTTTATCCCTGAGAATCACTGTATGGCAACCTACAAAGTTAGACTAATTAACCCGGATGAGGGGTTAGATGTGACGGTTGACGTTCCTGAAGGCGAGTACATTTTAGATGCGGCTGGGGAACAAGATGTTGACCTCCCTTATTCCTGTCGGGCAGGTGCTTGCTCGACCTGTGCTGGCATGTTAAAGGAAGGAAAAGTCGATCAGTCGGATCAGTCTTTTCTGGATGATGAGCAGATCGAAAATGGGTATGTATTGCTTTGTGTCGCTCGCCCCACGTCTGATTGTACTCTGCTCACTCATCAAGAAAGTGCGCTGTACTAAAATTGAATGTTCTGGAAGTTAAACGCTCGTTAAACGTTCATTTCTCAACGACTCTACTTTGACAATTCAATGGGTGCCGCTCTACCTTTTGGTTTGCTAACTAACTCTGCACTACCCAACAAAACTAAGAATCGCATCTGCTCACCGGAGGGGATCATGACTTCTACATTGGCAAAGCTTAAGGAGTATGTGCAAGCTTCTAGCGATCGCTTTCTCAATACACCCGATCGCGCCTTAAATCGTGCTTACCAGTCCGTTCAGCAAATTGAACTACTCGAAACCCAGTACTTTAGTGGTGATAGCGCTTCCATCGAAGCTTACGAAGGTCATGCAGCGGCCTTTTTGAAGGCAGAGCTTGAAAAAAATCTGAGTGTTGCCAGACTAAAGCTTTCAGAATTTAAGACGAGCAGCGTGATCTTTGAATCGCTGAGTGATAGCCAACAAGAAAAGTTGAGCGTCATCGATCGGGTGTTAGCCAGATACACAGCGACGAAGGTTCCTTCATCTGCACTCTTGCCAACTTCTGCAACGCGGATCTCCACAACGGCAACCTTTCAGATAGAGCCAGCCAATACCTCTACTGCGAGAAGCTCGGTAGAAAAAACAGGGTTGCTGCCGCGCTCGATCGGAAACACCTTCAATCGGCTCAAAGAAGAGCTAAATCCCAAATCAGAAGCAGAAGTTATCAAGAAGTTTCGCAGCGACCAGGAGAAAACCGCTATTTCGGTGCGATTTCTCTTAGTGTTGGCGCTGGTTCCTCTATTGACTCAGATCGTGACGAAGCAAGTGATCGTCAGTCCGATCGTCGAGCGTGTTAGTGGTGGAGAGACAGCCCAGATTTTCATCAACTCTGAAATGGAAGAGGAAGCATTCAGGGAGCTACAAAGCTTTGAGGAAAGTCTGAAGTTTTCAGCGCTGATCAAGTCCAGCCCTCGACTTTCAGAAGCGGAGCAGGAAACAAGAGTCGAACAGAAGGCAGACGAGATTGCCGAACAGTTTCGACAAAGAAGCAAGAATGCCATTAGCAATGTGTTTGCTGACTTGATTGCTCTAGGAGCCTTTGCCCTGATCCTCTTAATGAGCCAAAAAGAGATTGTGGTTGTCAAATCATTGATGGATGAACTGGTGTATGGTCTCAGCGACACTACAAAGGCTTTCTCCATCATTTTGATGACTGATATCTTTGTGGGATTTCACTCACCCCACGGATGGGAAGTGCTATTAGAGGGAATGGCAAACCACCTGGGCGTTGCTGCCAATCACAGTATGATCTCGCTCTTCATTGCGACGGTTCCAGTTGTGATGGATACCATCTTCAAGTACTGGATTTTTCGATACCTGAGCCGTATGTCACCTTCAACGGTGGCCACGCTCAAACAGATGAATGAGTAGCACACCGACCAGCAAATCGTCACCCTGCTAGAAATGCCTCAGTCTAATTACTAGTGCAAAGGTTTGGGAGTCAATCCATGAGTTCAAAAATGCCTGAGAAACGTGTACGGTTTGTTCTTTGGGCGCTAGCAGGTTGTGGGCTAGTCTTGCTCGGTTCTATCTTTTTGGGCACCAGTGCAGTGCATTTTTTGCGGATCATCCTGTTTTGGGTGTTTATCCTGCTGAGTGTCCTGGTTATTCTGCGATTGTTTACAGAGTCGGGGGAAGCTTCAAAAGATCAGGTTGCGGATGCACTTAAAAACCAGCCTGTCAGCGACTCGCTTCCTTTTGCTTCTCTAATGCGTGTGTTGAGTCTGAGCTATGAAGTGTGTCAGCAAATTTCTATGGCTGTCCTGAGACGCTTTTCAAAAACTTCTGCAAGTCCGCGATCGTTTGGAGCCGTGCGAAGTCGATCGCGCATTGGCGCTGCCGATCAAGCGCTCCCAGTAGAGGAGCGGACGGAGTTTAACCCGATTCGCAACCGTCTTCCAGATAAGGAACAGACCCAGATTGGGCCGTTCCCCAAAGCACTTCCCTCTACGTCGCCCCTTAAGGCGCTAACACCAACAGAGTCCAGTCCTATCGAAACCTTTCTTCCAGACGAGGAGCCACCGATTAAACACACTCCTAAAACGCCACCACTAGAAGAATCAACCAGGTTTAGAGCAGTGGGACATCTGCCAGGAGAGGAGCGATCGCAGGTGAGTGGTTTGTATCATGCGCCTCAACTAGAAGATCTCACCGGATTAAGACCAATACAGAAACCTCTTGTCGAGGAGGAGCGATCGCGGCTTCAGCCTTCTCAAAGCTCTCTTCCCGCACAGGAAATGACAGGATTACTCCCACTAGAGGACAAGCGATCGCAGATCCACCCCCCGCCACAGGAGCCTACGGTGTCGATTGTCGCGCAGGAGCCTGTTCAAGACCTTGTTCAGCATAAGGAGCCACGCGAAGGACAACATGAGACTCAACATCAACCGCCTCAAGTTAAACACTCTCTTGAAGCATCCTTACCTGAAAAGCAACCACCCGCTAGAACACAGGAAGTTATTTTAGGCACGCGATCGCAGACTCAACACATCGATCAACCTTTGATAGAAAAAAAGATGCCAGAGGAGCATACTACATTCAGGCCCATGCAGAAGCCGACCTCAACCGAAGATCAAACACAGGTTAGATACTTACCAAAAGCGTCTTCTCGCGAAGAGCCAACTTCATTTGGAGCCATCCAGAAGCGTGTTTTGCAAGACGATCAAACGCAGATCAATCCCCCCAGCAAGACCCCTTCAAAAGACGGACAACCGCGAATTAAAAGCAATTCAAACCACGATTGAATCTGGCTAGCTAACCCAGAAGACAGTGACCAGAAGACAGTGATTTGTTGGCACTAACCACTTCACACATCTAACTAACACAGGGAACTATACAACCATGATCACGCTCAAAATATTCGATCACCAAACAGGCGAGTCTCAGGAAAAGATTTTTACTTCTAAAGCTTTGGCTCAAGGCGGAGGGCTGATTGGTCGAAACGCCAAATGCGACCTGATGCTAAACAGTTCTGATGTGAGCCGCGTCCATGCTCGCATCTTCAACCAGGCAGGACAGTATTATTTTTCTGATCTCGGCAGTACTAGCGGCTCGATGGTCAACGAAGAAGACGCTCAAACCAATCAGAACTTTCCTCTAAAACTCAATGACACGATTCGCATTGGTGATTTTGTCCTAACGGTGACAGCCGCTAAGTCTAGCAATGGCGCTAGTAACTCGATCGTTGCTTTTACTCGTACATCGGCACGATTTTTGGCGGTAGTAGGAGTTTTGACATCGTTAGTTGCGATCGCTTATCTCTATCTTCCAGTAGATAGTCTTTCGCTTGACCAACTTTTCCATCCCTAGCTTTCTCCACAAGTTTTCTGGTTTGTTTCTAAATTTTTTACCTCTGCACCCCACGAGAGTTAAGCTTCATGTCAAGAGAAGAAGAAGTTCTGAAAAAGTTTCGCACCTCCAGAGCCAAGACTACAATGGCCGTTCAGTTTCTACTGACTCTGATCTTGGTGCCTTTGTTGACTCAGCAGCTATCCAAGCATTTTCTTGTTCGCCCGATCGTCGATCGTATGAGTGGAGAAGAGTCGGCTCAAGTGTTTCTCAATTCAGAAATGAAAGAGGAAGCCTTCAAAGAGCTTCAAACTTATGAAGAAAGTCTCAAATTTGACGCGCTCATTCACGTCAGTCCACCCCTAGTAGGAGAATCAAAGCCAGAAAAGACACCTGAACCATCAGAAATTAAAACAGAAAAACCAGCCGAACCATCAGAATCGAACCTGGAAAAGCCTGAGCCATCAGAAGTTAAATCAGAAAAGGCAACGACAGAACCCACGAAAACACCTGAGCAAGCAGCAGAAGAACGAGAAAAGCTAGTTCAGGAGAAAGCGATCGAGATTGCTGAACAGTTTCGTGGAAAAAGCAGAAATGCTGTGAGTAACGTGTTTGCAGACATGATCGCCACGGCATCCTTTGTGCTAGTTTTGCTGATGAGCCGCCCCCAAATCGCTGTCTTCAAGTCGTTTATGGATGATTTGGTGTTTGGTCTGAGCGACAGTGCTAAAGCGTTTATCCTGATTTTGATGACGGATATTTTTGTCGGCTTCCACTCGCCCCACGGCTGGGAAGTGTTGCTGGAGGGAATAGCGAATCACTTAGGCGTTGCCGCCAGTGTCAGCATGATTTCTCTGTTTATTGCGACGGTTCCGGTGATTATGGATACGGTATTAAAGTATTGGATCTTCCGATACATGAGCCGGATGTCCCCGTCAACCGTTGCGACCTACCGAGGAATGAACGAGTGATGTGATTCACAACTAACTATCATTCTGTCTCAAAACCCTATTTAGCACCCTTTAGAAGTTCTCGAAGGGTGTTTTTTATATTTACATCTCATCTTTATACCCTCATAGCTTATATGTTACATACCTCCATTTTACTTGTTGCAGAGAGCGATCGACGATAAGCTCATGGCGATCGCCCAATCCAGTAAACAGCCGCAATGTAGGATGAGGCAGCCATAAAATAGATGGAACTAATCTTGGGTCGATTCTGCTCCGCCCCAGGTTTGTTACCTCAGTGAGGATAGCTTAATGGAAACATCGGGGTTTTTAAGTGATGTCTCAAGCTGGTTGATTATAGACAATATGGGAGCAGGCATGAATCATGGAACTACTATATCAGTATGTCTGGCTAATTCCGGTACTGCCTTTGGCTGGAGCGGCGTTGATTGGTTTGGGTTTAATTACCTTTAACAAAACAACAAATCGTCTTCGTCGAGAAAGTGCCGTTTTCATCATGTCTCTGGTTGGAGCCGCGATGCTAATGTCTATGTCCTTACTGTGGAGTCAGATTCAGGGACATGCCTCTTACATCGACGGATTTGAGTGGGCAACTGCTGGAAGTTTTCATCTAAGAATCGGCTACACGATCGACCACCTGGCAGCAATGATGCTAACGATCGTGACCACTGTAGCGTTCTTGGTGATGATTTACACAGATGGCTACATGGCGCATGATCCGAGCTATGTTCGTTTCTATGTTTATCTGAGCCTATTTAGCTCCTCAATGCTGGGGTTAGTGATCAGTCCTAACCTGGTGCAGATTTACATTTTTTGGGAACTGGTCGGCATGTGTTCTTATCTGCTGATCGGATTTTGGTATGAACGTAAAGCGGCAGCGGCGGCTTCTCAAAAAGCGTTTGTTACCAATCGAGTTGGCGATTTTGGTTTGCTGTTAGGAATTTTAGCCCTGTATTGGACGACAGGCAGCTTTGAGTTTGAGGTGATTAGCGATCGCTTACAGGCATTGATTCAATCTGGTTCTCTTAGCGTTGGTTTAGCTTCCCTGTTTGCAATTCTAGTTTTTCTTGGCCCCGTTGCCAAATCTGCTCAGTTTCCATTACATGTCTGGTTGCCCGATGCGATGGAAGGCCCGACTCCGATTTCTGCGCTGATCCATGCAGCAACGATGGTCGCCGCCGGAGTTTTCTTAGTTGCGCGAATGTTTCCCGTCTTTGAAGGTCTGCCTGCTGCAATGAATGTGATTGCCTGGACAGGGGCATTCACGGCATTTTTGGGAGCGACGATCGCCATCACTCAAAACGACATCAAAAAAGGCTTGGCGTACTCCACCATGTCTCAGTTGGGCTACATGATCATGGCGATGGGAGTAGGCGCTTATAGTGCCGGATTGTTTCACCTGATGACTCACGCTTACTTTAAGGCGATGCTGTTTCTGGGGTCAGGTTCTGTGATTCATGGGATGGAATCTGTAGTCGGACATGACCCTGCTTTAGCGCAAGATATGCGCCTGATGGGTGGATTGAGGAAATACATGCCCGTCACAGCGACTACTTTTCTAATTGGCACCCTCGCCATTGCTGGGATTCCGCCGTTTGCTGGGTTTTGGTCAAAAGATGAAATTCTGGGGGCTGCCTTTGCTGCAAATCCAATCCTATGGGCGATCGGCTGGCTGACAGCAGGAATCACCGCCTTCTATATGTTCCGTATGTATCTCTCAACTTTTGAAGGGGAGTTTCGCGGACACAATTATGCCATTCGTCAGCAGCTCCAGACTAAAAAACTTCAACAGTCTGCCGAATCTCCTGACCAGCATAACAACCATCGCGAGTACCCCCATGAGTCACCGTTGGCAATGGTGTTGCCATTAGTGATTTTAGCAATCCCCTCCCAGCTAATCGGGCTAGTAGGCACTCCGTTTGCCAACTACTTTAAAGCCTTCCTAAATTCCTCAGATCAAGCGTTGCCTGCTTTGATTGAGCGAATGAATGTTTTTGATCTGAATGAGTTTCTGTTGATAGCAGGAACCTCGGTCGCGATCGCGCTACTTGGCATTATTCTTGCCCTCCTGATGTATCTCAAGCACGAAATTGATCCAGGTGCGATCGCACATCGAATTCGACCGCTTTACTTGCTCTCTTTGCATAAATGGTACATCGACGACTTGTATGATGTGGTGTTTGTTCAGAGCAGTCGTCGCCTTGCCCAGCAGGTGAGAGAAGTCGATCGCACAGTAGTGGATGGATTCGTCAATCTGACAGGTTTAGTCACTTTAGTCCTGGGCGAAGGCTTAAAGTATCTGGAGAGCGGTCGCGCTCAACTCTATGTACTACTTGTTTTTGGCACAGTGTTGGGACTAGTCTTGCTATCAAGTGTGAGTTGATGAGTAGGCTGCTTGGCGGAACATTGACTAAACAAAATCAATCCACTGTCTTGGAGTGTTTAAAGTATTAGAACACGATCGCATTCATCGAATTAGCTAAAGCAACTACTCAAAGCCAGGGTGCGCCTCTACCAAAATTCCCACTCTTTAATTCCCAGGAGGAATCGTGGTTAACTTGAAAGGCGAATCTACGGTAAAAAAGCTGGCTACAACGGTACTCATGCTTGGAACAATCACAACTTTGCAGTTGCAGACCAACCCTGCTGTGGCAAAAGATCCAGTATCGGTTGTCTGTGCAGGTCGGATCGCTTTGAACACGGCGGGTAGCCTCAAACTCCCCTATTGCAGCAATAAACCTTTGGGACAACAAGATACCACTGTTCGGCGTGCTGTGATTGTTATTCATGGCACAAACAGAAATGCAGATGACTATTACCAGTACATTGTAGAGGCTGCGAAAAAGGCTGGAGCATCCAACGATACGATTATTTTAGCTCCACAGTTTTTGCTAGAAGAAGATATCGAAAGCCGCAACCCTGGACGCGATATTTCATTTTGGACAAACGATGGCTGGAAGCAGGGAGACTCATCACTATCCACATCGAGCAACCCGCGATCGACGCAAACTAGCTCGTTTAGTGCAGTCAATGGAATGATGGAGCAATTAGCAAACCGCAACCTCTACCCCAACCTGCAAAGCATTACGATCGTCGGACACTCAGCAGGCGGACAATTTGCCAATCGCTTTGCGGCGGGGAGTGTCGAATCAGCAGCGGTGCCCACCCGCTATATCGTCGCTAACCCATCTTCCTATGTCTACTTTGATGGCAAGCGCAGAGTTCTCAAGACGGTTGATCAATTTGCGGTTCCTGGCGCTCAGGCACAATCTAGTTGTCCTGACTTTAACACCTACAAGTATGGTTTGAGTGGGTTGAACCCTTACATGCAGAACCTTGGAGCCGCCAAGATCACATCGCAATATGCCCAACGACAAGTTGTTTACTTGCTCGGTGAAAAAGATACCGATCCGAATGCTTCTTCCTTGGATAATGATTGTCCTGCTAAGCTACAAGGGGCGCACCGATTTGAGAGAGGAACGATTTACTACAACTATCTAACTCAATTCTTTGGTTCCTCAATTCAGAACAACCATAGGAAAGTTACGGTTCCTAATGTCGCGCATGACAGTCGTGCAATGTTCAACTCTAGCCAGGGTGTTCAGTCTATATTTGGACAAGCTGCACCGACACCAACGCCGACTCCCACTCCCACTCCCACTCCCACTCCTACACCCACTCCCGCTCCGACTCCGACTCCGACTCCGACTCCGACTCCTACCCCTACCCCTACTCCCACTCCTACTCCTATTAGCAATTCGGTCACCCTACAGGTTGTAGACGGCTGGGATACCAAAAACCGGAAAACCTTAGTCCAAGATGGGAAAGTCTACGTAGTCAAGAAAAGTGATAACGATCGCTTAGATTTAGAATCAGGCGATTTTTGGTCATTCAAGTTTGGTAACACTATCCCGACAAGTAGCACAATTCGATCAGTGAAAATCTACATAGAACACTACGAAGAAGAAGGAATTTCGCCTAACTCAGTGGTCTTTCAGATTGGTGGCGGCTCACTAACCAAACCCTCCATCTTAGGAAGCCAAGCAGTCCCCGTTTTGTCAGGCGAGTCAAAAGAGCGCCTTGTAGAGTGGGATGTGACGGCAGCAATCAACACAGCCGCAAAGGTAAATGATTTGAAAGTTATTGTCCGTAATACCGGAACGAATGGCAAGAAGATCAAACTCGATCGAGTCTATGTCGTCGTCAGCTAAAGCACCAGCATTTAGGGTGTAGCCTGATCTAATACCAAATCTACCTGGCTGACTGACAAAACTCCTAAAACCCTCGATTCTTCGTAGGTTGGTGTTGAGCAACGCGAAACCCAACAGCAGCCTTTCTACCGTTGCTAACGTTGGGTTTCACCAGGTTCAACCCAACCTACCTGAAAAGATTTGTCAGTCAATCAGCCAAATCTACTGATTGTTGATACAAATCCTCGCCCCCTAAATTCCCCAATTCTGGGAGACTTTGAAACGGCTTTTCTAATGAGTTCTTTCCAAGTCTGAGAGACAGAAATCAGTTAGTTCACTGTTATGAGTATCATTGGTTGATTGATTTGGTATAAGACTATGTTCCTGTGTCTAGGGGAACTAACAACTCCCTTAGAAGCTGACACGATGTCCTCGGCTATTGCATAACGAATCACCCTTCTATGGGTTTCCAATCTCAGAGAGTAGACAAATCGATCGGATTTGACCAATTGAGGCAATGGAGGTTAAGGAAATGAATGCAAAGGCACTGGACGCGAGAGAAATAGCTGTTGAGAAGCTTGTAAAACGCTATCTCTTAGGGCAAAGAAGTTTTAGCCAGACCAATCTCAGCGGCGCACATCTAAGTAAAGCCAACCTTAGAGAGGTCGATCTGAGTTGGGCAAAGCTAAGTCAGGCAAACCTGAGCGGTGCAAACCTCACGGGTGCAAATTTGATGGGGGCAGACTTAAGGGGAGCCGATCTGAGTATGAGCATCCTACGCCAAGCAGATCTTTGCCGAGCAGATCTTAGTAACGCAAATCTGAATGGAGCAGACTTGACTGAGGTGGATCTGCAATGGGCGATCGTGAGAGAAGCAGATTTGAGTCGAGCCAGCCTGCGAGAAGCGAACCTGAAACAGTCTACTTTATCAATGTCTAAGCTAAGTCAAGCCTATCTACCCTGGGCAGATTTGAGCGAGTCAGACCTTACAGGAACTGACTTTCAGGAGGCGGTTTTGTTTATGGCTGATTTGACTGGGGCTAACTTGCAGAGCGCAAATTTCAGCAGAGCCGATCTCGTTGGAAGCTGTCTATTTAGAGCAAATCTCAGGCAGGTTAATTTGAGATACGCAACAATGAGGGGAACCATCATGCCTAATGGCACTTTTCATGATCGTTGCAGTGAGCCGATCGTGGAATATCCCAACTTTGTTACCTCCTTTGACTTAACTTAAAGCAAGAACAGACTTCATTCACTCACCACCCAGCGATCAGGTAATTTAGCAAGAAGCATCCGAATGTGTGGTTCAGGTCTGTCTCACCCTACTAGTTGATCGCGATTAGTGTAGTTCTACCTTTCAAGCTCGTCACCGCAGATATGTGCGATCGCTCAGTAAGGATAAAGCATTGATGACCATTGATGGTCAACCCCAAGGGCCTTGGCACGACTGCTTTGCCCTTTACACGCAGAAACTACTCTCTTCTTAAGTGCTAACCATGAGCATTCAATTTCCCTGGATAACAACGATCGTTATTCTGCCGCTCCTAGCTGCCTTCGTCATTCCTGTACTGCCAGACAAGCAGGGTAAAACCGTCCGATGGTATGCGCTGAGTGTTGGCTTAGTAGACTTTGCCCTGATGACCTATGTAGCCTGGCAGCACTACGATTTTCAGACGGCTGAATTTCAACTCACTGAAACCTACTCCTGGATTCCACAGTTGGGGTTGAACTGGTCAGTTGGCGTAGATGGTCTATCAATGCCATTAGTGTTACTAACAGGTCTAGTAACTACCTTATCCATCTTTGCAGGGTGGAAAGTCAAAGATAGGCCCCGGTTGTTTTACTTTCTGATGCTGGTAATGTACAGTGCCCAGCTTGGTGTATTTGTGGCAAAAGACCTCTTGCTGTTCTTTATGACTTGGGAACTAGAACTGGTTCCAATCTACCTCCTGATTGCAATCTGGGGTGGAGCCAAACGCCGCTATGCTGCAACAAAGTTTATTCTCTACACTGCCCTAGCTTCGATTTTTATCCTGGTAGTTGGTTTGGGAATGGCGTTTTATGGAGATACCGTCACCTTTGACATGGAAGCATTAGGCCTCAAGAACTATTCTTTGGGATTTGAGCTACTTGCTTATGCAGGCTTCTTGATTGCCTTCGGAGTCAAACTACCGATTTTCCCACTGCACACCTGGTTGCCCGATGCTCACGGCGAGGCTTCGGCTCCAGTTTCGATGATTTTAGCCGGGGTCTTGTTGAAGATGGGAGGCTATGCCCTGATTCGCATGAACATTGAGATGTTGCCCAGTGCCCATGTCTACTTTGCCCCCGCGATCGCCATTCTCGGCTTGGTCAACATTATCTATGGTGCGCTGTGTGCGTTTGGTCAAACCAACCTAAAGCGACGGCTGGCTTACTCCTCAATCTCACACATGGGCTTTGTGCTACTAGGCATTGCGTCTTTCACCGACTTGGGTCTCAATGGTGCAATGTTACAAATGCTATCTCATGGATTGATTGCTGCCAGTCTGTTCTTCCTTGCGGGTGTCACCTACGAGCGGACTCACACCCTGAATATGGACGAGATGGGCGGAATGGGTAAAACCATGCCTAAGACGTTTGCTTTGTTTACGGCTGGCTCTCTGGCTTCTCTGGCGCTGCCCGGAATGAGTGGCTTTGTCGGGGAGATTATGGTGTTTCTAGGTTTGGTATCGAGTGATGCCTACAATCCCACGTTTAAGGCAGTCGTGATTTTTCTGACAGCGGTTGGGCTAATTTTGACACCAATCTACTTGCTCTCTATGCTGAGACAGGTCTTCTACGGAACTGAAAATTCAGCGTTGAAGGAACATCGGCCGTTCTTTGATGTGAATCCTCGCGAAATGTTTATTACGGCTTGCTTGTTGATCCCGATCGTTGGGATTGGTTTCTACCCCAAACTAGTCACACAAACCTACGACATCAAGACAGTCGAAGTGTCGAATCTTCTAGAAAACAACTTGCAGAACAACTTAGCAGTGATTGCTCAAAAGCGTCATTCTCACTATGCTGACAGCCTTACAGCACCCGCGCTTTCTGAAAATCCTGCAAAGCTACTCAGTGTTGACAACTTAAGTACACTGGTCGCTTCTGATCAACCCTCAATGTAACGCTTGTAATTCAGTTGAACTCGGTGAAACCCAACGTGAGAATGTCAGTCAACCAGGATCAACTTTCAATGCAACGCTTGTAATTCAGTAGAGAACGCCGAAATAAGGTTGATTTCTATCTCACAGAAGTCAACTTTATTTTGGTTTTTTTATGAAAAAATATAAGAATCATAGACATTATTGACAAGAATTACACTGTCTATTGAGTTTGTAGTGATCTCAGTAGAAAGACGTATAAAACTCAGGAAAAAACTGAAGTTTTAATAGAAAAGAGTACTTATAGTTATTAGCAACGTAGTCTGCATTGCGAGATGTGGTTCGATTGGTGAAATCCCATCCTCAAGAGTATTTGAGATGGTTCGGTTGATCAATTAAGCTTCAGGGACTACACAAAGCTGCTGCATTAAAGTATTCAAAATATTGGCAGCTTCTACTACTGTAAAAATTTTGATAATTGCCCTGCAAGAGAAGGCTTTATCAGGGTTGATCAAACTAGTTTGTGTAGCTTCCATCCTTGAGACTAGTGGTTTACCGTGCTTTTTCTTCTACAGACATTTATATGGCAGCATTCTACCCTAAAAAAACAGGTGTTAGTAGCTGATCAATGATTTAGATTTCCCTCCAGTCTTTCAACAATGTTTACTCCATCATCTGTGAGATTGATCGAGCCTCCCATTGCGATTTACAAAGTGGAAAACGCCCACGAACTCGCAAGGCATATTCAGCTTTGTAGTCGAGAGAGGATTTCAGGTCGGCTGGATTTGAGTGTTTCGGGTACTCAGGGAACCCTGTGGAGTTTGTTTTTTCACTTGGGGTGCCTAACGTGGAGCGCGGGCGAGTTGCACCCACTGCGTCGTTGGAACCGACAACTGTATCAGCACTGTCCTCATCTGGCTGCGGACGATCGGGCAACAGAGCGCCCTCAAACCTGGGACTACGGCTCTTTAGTCAATCAGGTTAAACAAGGAAAAATTCTGCCAGGAAAGCTGGCAGCGATCGTGGGAGGCAACATTCTAGAGCTGCTGTTTGATGTGATTCAGACGAGTCAACAGCCCCGACAGCGCTTGGAAATGCGACTAGCTTACAGTAAGCTGTCTCACGATCTGCTGACCTCACCGCAGGTTTCGCTTCAGGCTGACCAGGCCTGGCAGCAAGCCCAAAAAGCCTGGGAGATTTGGCAACAAGCGGGTTTGGTCGGCTTTTCCCCCAATCTAGCACCCATCATCTGGGATCAGGAAGGACTGCGACAGCAGACATCACTGCTCGCCTATCACAACCTCTCCGCCCTGGCAGACGGCCGGTGGACGTTGAGAGATCTAGCCGCCAAATTAAACCAGCCCCTAGTGCCCTTAACGCAGTCCATTATGCCCTATGTGAACGAGGGGACGATGGGGCTAACGCTCGTTGATGACATCAGCTTTCGCGTCAAGTCAAACACAGGTTCCCTGATTGCCTACATTGACGACAGCCGATTTGATAGCGCGATGATGGGGCAGATTCTGGCTCCGGCTGGCTATCGGTTTATCAACATACGCGACTCAATGCAAGCACTGCCAATGCTGCTAGAACACAAGCCTGACCTGATCTTTTTAGACTTGCTTATGCCTGTGGCAAATGGGTATGAAGTCTGTGCCCAAATCCGCCGCATTTCAGCCTTCAAAGACACTCCAGTGATTATTCTCACCAGCAGTGATGGCATTGTCGATCGGGTGCGGGCAAAGCTTGTTGGCTCTTCGGGCTTTTTGGCAAAGCCGATCGAGTCAGCAAAAGTGCTGTCTGCTTTGGAGCAATATCTACCAGTTTCCTCCCTGTCTTCTTAGAAGGCTGATTTGAAGAACGTTGTATCACGAGCACATGTCTATGACCACGATCCTTTTAGTTGAAGATAGTTTGACAGAAACTGAGGTGCTAACCCGCTACCTCAAGCAAGCAGGTCTGGCAGTAATTAGCGTCACCAGTTGTGAAGAGGCTCGAATCAAGCTCGACTTGAAGAAACCAGATCTGGTGGTTCTGGATGTGATCCTCCCAGGGCAAAGCGGGTTTGAATTGTGCCGCGAATTAAAAACCCAGTCCAGCACTTCACAGATCCCGATCGTGATCTGCTCAACCAAGGGAACGGATGTAGACAAAATGTGGGGCGCAATGCTGGGGGCGGATGCCTATCTTCCCAAACCTGTCGATCAGAAAGAGTTTACAAAAACCGTTTTGCGCCTAACGGCGGCTTAGGAGGCAATTTTATGATGCAATCCTCCGATTCAGCATTAGCCCTCAGTAGTCTGAGCGCGTTGATAGTAGGCCCCCTTCCCCCAGAAACTCGCCAGCCACTGCTCCGCTTTCAGCTAGGAACCGAGGACAGCGTGCTGCTCCCCCTAGAGCAAATCACAGAAATTCTCAAAATAGACGGGAGCGAGATTTTGCCCGTTCCTGACATGCCTAGCTGTGTAATGGGGATTTGCAACTGGCGAGGGGAAATGCTCTGGCTCATAGACTTCAACGACTTTGCGGGCTACCCGTCGCCCTTTCAACCGGAGCAAAGAGCAACCTCGATCGCGGTGATCGTGGCTCAAATCAATCACCAATCAATCGGACTGGGCGTGCAGCAAGTGCATGACATTGAGCTACAGGATTTGCAGCACCTTCAACCCACCACGCTCGGTTTGTTTGCGCCCCAACTCTTGCCACTAGTTCAAGGAACGATCCCAGGGTGCAGGGATGCTGTTTTAGACCTCCAACCCATTGTTCATTGCCCCCTATGGAAAAAATACCCAGGAGGAGAAGCTTAAAGTTTTTTACTTTAGAGGCTTCTCCAACCATGCGCTTCGTGAAACAACTCGTAGGCAGTGACCCCCCAAAAAATCGAGCGATCGCAGATCCGCCAAAACAATCAACCCTGACCGATCAAGACACGATTCTAGAGGTCAATCCTCCCCAGTTTGCTCAACCAGATAATGCTCCAGAAATACCCATAACCATGCAGAAACTAAAGCAATCTAAAACCAGTCCCTCTTCTAGTTACGAAGTCACCACGCCCTTAGCGAACTCGTTTAACAACAGTGAGCCACCAGCGCAGTACCCGGAGCGTTCCAGTCTGGAGCTATTTACCATTGCCAACCAGATGCGCCAGACAGAGACGGTTGAAACGTTGTTTGAAACCACTGTGACGGAAGTTCATCGCGCTTTACAAGCAGATCGCGTGCTGATCTATCGCTTTCAAGGCGAACACCAGGGCGTTGTCGTTGCCGAGGCGATGATGGTCGGCTACACGCCCAGCTTGAAGGTGACACTCCCGGCGATCGCCTTTGGAGTCAAGCACCCATCAGACTATCAGCAACAGTCCTTCGTGGCACTCGATGAAGTTGTCCAAGAAGCCGTCACGCCCTATCAGCTTCAACTGCTACAACAGTTTCAGGTCAAGTCAAGTTTAAGCCTTCCCATTTGGGTGGGGGAGCAACTCTGGGGGCTACTGGTCGCCCAGCAATGTTCTAACTTTCGCAAATGGGAGGAGGTAGAAATCAAGTGGCTCGACCAAGTAGTTAGGGAACTGAGGCTAACGCTTCAGCCAGTAGAAGTGCGTGCCCAAAAACACAAGCAAGCTGAACAAGACAAAATCATTGCAAAAATGATTCAAAAAATCCACCAGTCTCCAGATGTGGCGAGCGTTTTTGAGACGACAACCCAGGAAGTGCGGCAGCAGTTGAAATGCGATCGAGTCGCAGTCTACCGCTTTAACCCAGACTGGAGTGGTCAGTTTGTGTCGGAGTCAGTGGGTAAAAGCTGGATCGCGCTCGTGGGACTTGAGCTTGAAACCGCGTGGGCAGATAGCTATCTGCAAGAAACTCAGGGAGGTCGTTATCGCAACAATGAAACGGTCGCAGTGGATGACATCTACAACGCGGATCATAGCCCTTGTCACCTTGAGATTTTGGAAGGGTTTGAGGTCAAAGCTTATACGATCGCACCGATTTTTGATGGAGAAACGCTGTGGGGCTTACTGGGTGCTTACCAAAACTCAGGATCGCGCCACTGGGAGCCAACCGAGGTAAGTTTGCTGGCTCAAGTGGGGCGGCAGTTTGGGCTAGCGATCCGACAAGCGGAATATTTAGAGCAAGTCCGATCACAAACCACTCGACTCAGCCAAGAATCAGAACAGGGGCAAGCCGTCGCCCGTGTCATCGATAAGCTTCGCCAGGCTTCTGACATTAACACCATCTTCAAAACCGTCACCCAAGAAGTTCGGAAGCTCCTGAATGTTGAGCGGTTGACGATTTACAAATTTCGCCCAGACTTCTTTGGCGATTTTGTGGCGGAGTCAGAGGCTAGAGGTCTGCCCCAGCTTGTGGGCAGTGGTTGGGAAGACCCCTACCTCCAAGAACATCAAGGCGGCATGTTCTGCAACAACGAGCCATTGGTCATCGATAATATCTACACTGGGGGTCTGACCGATTGCCATGTAGAAGCGCTAGAGGTCTATGAAGTCAAAGCCTGTCTGGTCGTAGCTATCTTCCAGGGACAGACGCTTTGGGGGTTACTTTCTGCGTTTCAAACCAGTGCCGAGCGGCATTGGCAAGAGGGAGAAGTTCAATTAATGATGCGAATTAGCGCTCAGTTGGGGGTAGCATTGCAACAAGCAGAATATTTAGAGCAACTGCGAATTCAAGCAGAACAGTTGGCAAAGACAGCAGAGCGGGAACGCTTCATTACCAGAACGGGCGATCGCATTCGGCAGTCTCTCGATTTGCAGAAGACCTTTAAGACCACTGCTAGAGAAATCCGCAGCTTTTGGCAGGTCGATCGCGTGGCGATCTTCAAATTTGACCCAGGCTACAGCGATGGATCAATTATTGTAGAAGATGTTACGCCAGGCTATGTTTCAGCCTTGACGGTCAAGGTGACGGATCACTGCTTTGTCGAAGTGGCAGCGCAATATCAAAAGGGTCGGGTCTGGGCGCTTGATGACCTCTATCAATCAGGAATGGCAGACTGCTATATCGAATTGCTGTCTCAGTTTCAGGTGCAAGCCAACTTAGTGGTGCCCTTGTTCAAAGGAGAAAAACTTTGGGGTTTGTTCTGCATTCACCAGTGTAGTGGGCCTCGGAAGTGGCAAGAAGCAGAAATTGAATTTGCCAAACAGATTGCCGCCCAGCTCAATGTGGCTATTCAGCAAGGAGAGTTTGTTGAACAATTGCAACAGCGATCGCAGCAATTAGCAGAAGCTGCCCAACGAGAAAAGAGCGCCAAAGAGCAACTTCAGCAAGAAGTTATCCAATTACTGATGGCAGTCCGACCT
This sequence comes from Phormidesmis sp. 146-12, assembly GCF_052939495.1. Taxonomy (NCBI): domain Bacteria; kingdom Bacillati; phylum Cyanobacteriota; class Cyanophyceae; order Leptolyngbyales; family Leptolyngbyaceae; genus Phormidesmis; species Phormidesmis sp. 146-12. The sequence goes on from NZ_JBJPHS010000006.1 coordinate 122,901, forward strand.
TCGCTGGCAGGTGATCTGACGGCTCGCGCCCCGGTGACCGATACCGAAGTAGGCACGGTGGCTGATGCTTATAACAACACCCTGGGTAGCCTGCGGCAAATCGTGACGCAGATGCAAGCCGCCGCTAACCAAGTGAGCCAAACCACCCAAACCAGTAGTGCTTCCATTACAATGCTCACCCATCAGGCTCAAGCGCAACTCCAAGCGATCGACCAAGCCCTCGGACAAGTGCAAAGGATGGCTGGCTCAACGGAGGCGGTGGAGACCAATGCCCAACAAGTAGAAGCTGCCGTTCAGCAGGCAAACCAAACGGTCTTAGCGGGCGATGCGGCGATCGATCGCACCGTGGAAGAGATGGACGACATCCGAGAAACCGTGATGGAGACCAGCAATCGGCTGCAACGTCTAAGCGACTCTTCTCAAAAGATTTCCAGAATCGTCAGCTTGATTGGCAACTTTACCACCCAGACCCAACTGCTAGCCTTGAATGCGTCGATCGAAGCCACAAGAGCCGGAGAGTTTGGACGCGGGTTTGGTGTCGTTGCCGATGAAGTGCGATCGCTGGCGCGACAGTCTGCCAATGCTGCCACTGAGATTGAGCAGCTTGTCCAAGAAATCCAGGCAAGCACGGCTGAAGTGTCTACCGCAATGGAGACAGGCATTCAACAGGTTGAATCAGGAACCACCGTCGTGAATGAAGCGCGTGAGAATTTGAATGCGATCGTGGGTGCTACGGCTCAAATTAGCCAACTCGTAACGGGCATCACCCAGGCCACTCACGCCCAGACTCAGGAATGTCAGTCAGTTACCCAAACGATGACGAAAGTAGCCGCCATTGCCCACCAAACCTCGGAGGATTCCGCTACGATTTCTGCCTCATTCAAAGAGCTACTCGCAACGGCTCAAGACCTGCAATCCAAGAGTGGACAGTTCAAGGTCGATTAACTAGACAGATCCATTGACCTCCTGCATCAATACTCTGCCCCCGCCCTGGCCCTCTCCTCAAGGAAAGAGACCAAGAGGGTTCTGGCTGGGAGCATCCCAACTGTGTCGCTGAGATCTTCGCCCCCCTTCAATCATGACCCCAGACCCAACCATCCGTGAGCAAACCTATCAATACTTTCTTCAAGAAGCCCCCGAACTGCTGCAAGCGCTAGAAGAAGGCTTGCTGCGCCTCCAAGAGAGCTGGGGCATCAATGAAGTCAACAACCTGATGAGAGCCACCCACACCCTCAAAGGGGCAGCCACCAGCGTGGGATTGGAGACGATCGCCAGCGTGGCCCACTCGCTCGAAGATATCTTCAGAGCACTCTGTCAGCCCAACCTATCCCTCGACTCAGAAGCGGAAGCATTACTCTTTGAAGGAATGGAGTGTCTTCGCCTGCCGCTCATGGCAGAACTCACAGGCAGATCGGTAAACCATGCCGAAATTCTCGATCGAGCCGCCGCTATTTTTACCCTACTGCAAGCCAAGCTAGGAGACTGCTTTGGTCAAGAAGCCTATCTACCCACCTCGGCAGATTTGGGGTTTGATCTGACTCAATCCTTATTTGAAGGGGGGGTTACTCAACGACTCGCGCAAATCGCAACGAGCCTGGACAATGACCCCCCTGAAGAAATCTGCACCGTACTGCGAACTCAAGCCGAAATTCTTCTGGGTTTAGCAGAGTCTCTCAACCTAGTCGGGTTTGGAGCGATCGCCCACACGGTGCTTACGGCTTTAGATCATCATCCCGATCAGGCAGTGATCATCGCTCAGATCGCTCTCGCAGACTTCCAAGCAGGACAGGCAGCCGTGCTGGGGGGCGAGCGTAGCCAAGGCGGCGAACCCTCTCGTGAGCTACAACAACTCGCTGATCTTCCGCCACGCGGGGATGCCTTCACGCTCAATGCTGATATAGCTGAGATAGAGGTGAGTGAGTCAATCGAAGAGGCGCTAGATACTCCGCTTTTAGAAAGCATCTGGGGGCAGCAGTCCACTTTAGATGAGCCAATATTCGATCAACAGTTGAAAGAACTGGTACAACCAGACTCAGGCGCAAACGTTGAGCAAACCCTGAGCCAGATGTATAGCCCGCCTCAACCTGAGCGATCGGTAGCTCCTCTAAACGCGCTCCCCCAAAAAGACCCAGTTTCGCCACTGCCTGCTGTGCGAGTGGGGGTAAAGCAATTAGATCATCTCAACTACGTGATCGGCGAACTAGTCACCCACCAAAACCGCCAGTCGCTTCAGACCGAGCAGCTACAGACGGTCAGTAAAACCCTGCTCAACCAGATCCGGCAACATCAACAACTGCTCGGTCAGCTTCAAGATCACTCCGCTCACCAGGCTAACTTGTTCAAACAGCCACAGGCGAAAAATCCACTAGGAGCGCCTTCAAAGCTCCCGCGTAAAGCAGCCCGTAAAGCCTCTAAACAAGGAAGTACTCAGGCTCGCTCTGATTTCTTAGCCCGCAACCACGGGAGCAACGCTGCCCTGATTCAGTTGCTGGTCGATCACCTGGTGCAGTTAGCAGAAACGGCGGATGCTATTGATCTGCTGACTCGCGAATCTGACCAAACCCTAGAAAAGCAACAGCAACTGCTAACCTCTAGCCAGAGTGCTTTAATCGAAGCTCGGATGTTGCCCCTTGGTGAGATCTTGGGTCGCTTTCCCAATGCTCTACAACAGCTAGAAACCCTGCACAACAAACCGATCGCGCTCAGGCTGCACGGCAACGAAGTTCTCGTGGACAAAGCAGTAGCTGAAAAGTTGTTTGACCCTTTGCTGCACTTAGTCCGCAATGCCTTTGACCACGGGATTGAACCTGCCGCCGTTCGACAACAGCGAGGCAAACCAGAGAAGGGGCAGATCACACTCTCTGCCTACTACCAGGGCAGACATCTCGTCCTCGAAGTTCAAGACGATGGCAATGGGTTGGACTTTGATCAAATTCGACACCGCGCGATCGAGCGACAACTCATCTCCCTCGAAAAGGCGCATAGTCTCACTCAAAATCAGCTAACTGATTTGCTATTTGAGCCAGGGTTCTCCACGGTGTCTCAGGTCAGTGATCTCTCTGGGCGAGGCGTTGGGCTAGATGTCGTGCGAAACCAGGTGCAAGCTCTGCGAGGGGCGGTCACGGTTGATTCTGAGTTGCATCGGGGAACGACCTTCAAGTTGCAGATTCCGCTCAACCTGACGATCGCTCAATTGTTTGTCTGCGAGGTGGGGTCTAAGACCTATGCCTTGTTAGATGATAGCGTTGAGCAAATTTTGATTCCGATCGCTAGCCAGATTCAAGAGCGCAACGGGGGCAGGTTTTTGCGGTGGAGTCAGGGCGCAGAAGAAAAACTGGCTCCGATCCACTCGCTGGCAAGCCTTCTCGATTACGATGCAGCGACTCCGCTCTCCATGAGTTTCCAGGCTCCCCTGAGTGCCAAGGATTCGATCGATCCCGTCATTGTGATTCGCTGCCAAGAGACCCTACTGGGTTTGGAGGTCGATCGTCTAATTGGGGAGCAACAATTGGTTATCCGTCCTTTAGGAGCTATGATTGGCTCACCGAACTATATTCATGGGGCAACGGTGCTGGCCGACGGGCAATTAGCATTGGTCGTAGAGGGGGCGATGTTACTTCAAAAAGTGTTTGATCAGCAGCGTACCGCCCCAGTCCATCACCATTGGGCTAAGACAACCGCTGGGTCGCTTCTAGCCAGTCCTGAGCGATCGATCCTGCCTCAGCCCACTTTTTCAGCCCTCCCAACTTCAGACTTTAGTGAAAAGCCAGACACTCGAATTCTAATTGTGGACGACTCAATTACTACACGCCAATCCCTGACGCTGACTCTGCAAAAAGCTGGCTATCGTGTCTTTCAAGCTCCGGATGGTTACGAAGCTCTTGAGCAGTTTCAGCGTCAATCTGATATCCGGCTAGTTATTTGTGATATTGAAATGCCCCGCATGAACGGGTTTGAATTGCTGAGAAACCGACAACAAATTCCTCTATTAGCAGACATTCCGATCGTGATGCTGTCATCTCAGAGCGGCGATAAGCACCGGGCACTCGCCTCACAATTAGGAGCAACGGTTTATATGGTCAAGCCTTATATGGAGCATAAACTGTTGGCTATCGTATCAGATCTGCTCAAAAGAACGGCCCTCAACTCTGCATCTGAGCTAGGATAAGGTGGAAACGATGCAAGATGGATTAAAAGCAGAAAAGTTTATTGCGTTTACCGTTGCAGATTATTGCTTGGCGCTGCCGATCGCAGAAGTTCTTCAGGTGGTGAAGTATCCCCTCAGCACCAATCATGAACTCAGCAAAATGGGGCTAGTCCAGCTTGGTCAGCACACGATTCGGGTTTTAGATTTGCATCAGCAGTTAGGGCTAGAAAATTCGGGTCAGTTATCCCGACCTTTTTTATTGATTACGCAAAATTCTTCAAAAGAATTCAATGCAATTCCCGTGGGTGAGCCACCCAGTTTGGTCGAGTTCCCGCGAGAGAGGATGCAGCGGTTGCCGCTGTCTAACCAGCAGTCAGGGCTGCTAGCGATCGCCAGTCATACTGCGGTCATCTCTCCTGAAGAAGCCACAACGACCATGTTTCTGCTAGACATCAACCGAATCCTGAACGCTTTCACTCCTTCTCTTTTGCCAGGGCAAAAAGATTGAAATCGCTGAAACAATTGGGAGTATTTGAGATGACAAACTACTGGGCGATCGCGATTGGCATTAATCAGTATCAGCATTTTCAACCGCTGCCAAACACTAATTCGGATGTCGTAGCGTTGCTAGATTTTTGGGTCAACGAGGCAAAATTTGCTTCAGATCACTGTGTGTTACTAGCAGATGTTTCTTCCACACCTGATGTCAAGGCAATCTATCCAAGTCAGAAAAATATTCACAACTGGATCGCCCAATTCTGCCAACAAGTGCAACCTGACGATTTCCTGTGGTGTTTCTTCAGTGGCTATGGAATACAGTTTGAAGGAAAAGATTACCTCTTACCGATCGATGGCAATCCAGATCAAATTTCTTCAACTGGAATTCTTGTAGAGTCCTTATTTGCGGATCTTCAATCGGCAGCAACGGGCAACATTGTGCTAGTACTAGAAATGCACCGGAGCCAAGGCAACCGGACAAACGATCGCCTGGGTGTTCAAACAGTCGCGTTATCAAATAAATGTGGAATTACTACTATCTTGTCTTATTCACCCACTCGATTAATGTCAGTAGCAAATCGAGGGCTGAGTGTTGCATTGCTAGAAGGAATGTGCCGTCACAATTGCTTAACGCTGGGTCAACTAATTCAGTATCTCGGCAGTCGAATACCGGAACTAAGTATCAACAACATGCATCTGGGGCAAAATTCAGTAGCGATCGTGCCCAATATTCAACAGCATCAACACCTCTTATCAGATACAAGCGGCACTAACCGACAAAGTAAACAACTTCCCCCTACAGAGCTTCCCGTTACACAACTTCCTTCTACAGAGCTTTCAGATCAGCTACCCCAAACAAATCTTTGGATGGACAAACTCTGGCAGGGTTCGGTGTTGGGAGGAATGATTGCGCTAATTGGTGCAACCCTCTTAAATCATTACGGAGGGAGAATCAGTTTTCTCTCCTTGAGGCTACCCCAATCTAGCTTTTTGCGTTCTAATCAGTACTCACCTTCTGAGAAAGCTAAGAAAGGATCATCTGATAAAACAGACGAGGCAGAAAAGTCACCTGATGCAACTAAATCTGATGCCAATTCCGATACTAAGACGGATCAGACTAAGCAAGATGATCAGTCTAAAGCACAGCCACCTCCACAATCACAACCTTCGTCTGAAACGATCGCAGCCTTAGAACGTGCCCGTAAAGAATTGCAAGCGCGACAGTATGAGAAAGCGTTGAATACCCTCGATCAGATTCCTGAGAATCAGCGCAGTGATGAGTGTAACCAGTTGCGCCAGCAGGTCAGCCAGGGGTTACTTAATGAAGCAAGAGCATTGATTAATCAAGTCGGCGGCTCGGATCATGTGAATCAGGCATCCAACTTTAGTCACGCGATCGCTAAGGCCCGTATCGTTCGTCCCGGAGATCCTCTCTATGATCAAGCTCAGAAGGACATTGAACGCTGGAGTCAGGTAATTTTGGACTTGGCTCAAGGACGGGCTAATCAAGGTAATTACAACAAGGCAATCTCTGCGGCTCAACTCATTTCCTCGAACCAAAAAAGCCTCTACCCAGCCGCCCAAGAGTCCATTTCTCAGTGGCAAAAAGCCAAAGCCAATCAAGCCATCCTGGAGCAGGCAAAACTCTCCATCCAACGGTTTCAAGCACCTTCGTATAGCCAGGCGATCGCCGCCATTCGCAGCATTCAACCTGATCAGCCTTTCTATAAGGAAGCTCAGACATTGACCAGGGAATGGAGCCAGTCTATCCTGAGTCTTGCCCGCGCTCACGCTGTTCAGGGCGAATTTGCGGAAGCCATTCAAACGGCGGGTTTTGTGCCACAAGATACTCCAGCCTATCAGGAGGCAAAGACCGCGATCGCTCAGTGGCGTAGCGATCGCAATAAGCAGTAGAGATTGAGTATTCGGTTCATGCTTGCTTAAGGTCTTGAGTTGTCCACCGTATTAGCAAGACTTGTCAGCTTATTAGAAATGACACTTGTTTATCCTCAGTTTGTCACCTTTGCCTGATTAACCTTGAGTAAGGCAACTACAGGCGAGAATACGAGCTTTGTGCATAGCTGTTTTTCAAGCTTGATCCTACTAGGCTTCGTTTCTCTGTGGCCTTCGGATCTCGAAAATATTGCATCTATCGGCATTGCTGAATTGCCATATGAAATGCCAGATTTGCCCTCACCCTAACCCTCTCCCAAAGAGCGAGTGAACAAGAACTCTGGCTCCCTTTTCCCTGGGGAGAAAGGTTGGGGAGGGCTGTGCCCCACTTCGTGAGGAGGGCAATTGATATTTGCATTCAGCAATGCCCAGCTATCTAATCTTTCGCGATTTTCAAACGTCTAGTAAGAATTTAGGAGAGTCATAAAATGAGTGTCATGGATGGGCAAGTCAATGCCTTTAAGTGGTTATTTCCGTTCTTGTTATCGATGCTTTTAATGTTGTCTGGGTGTAGCATCACTGAATTTACAAATCCCTTTTCTGACTCAGCAAAGACTGAAAGCCCAGTTCCCTCTTCAGAGCTAACGATCAAGGCTGCTCCTATCATAGACCCAATCGCCCCTGATTCCAAAGCACCTCCTACTAAGCCTGATTCGCCACTAGAGAAAGCTTCGAGAATAGCCACAGATAGTTCTCCACTGACTGAGCTATTGCTAGGCGAACAACTTAAGCAGTAAAGCAATCTTGCCGAGAGTGAACCATGTCTCAAATTCTGATTATCGACAATGATTTTACCTTCTCAGAACTACTTTCTGTAGAACTGGAAACAATTGGATACCAGGTAAGCTATGCCAGTGAAGGAATCAAGGGCCAAATTTTAGCTCAACAGCTTTTGCCAGATCTGATCATGCTGGATGTCCAACTTCCCAAAGTAGATGGATTTACGGTTTGTCGGCGCTTGCGGCAGGACGATCGTACCGCAAATATTCCAATTCTAGTCCTAACAGCTTTGTCGCAAACTCAAGACAAAGTTAAGGCATTTGATGCAGGGGCTGATGACTACCTGATTAAACCTTTTGCCTCAGAGGAGATGCTGGTCAGAGTTCAAGCGATTTTGCGGCGGGCAAAGAAGCGCCCCAAAGCAGCCAAGCCGACTGAAATCCTCAGCTATGGCCCTCTGACGCTAGTTCCTTCTCAGATGGAAGCCATTTGGTTTGGACAAACTATTAAAATTACTCCGATCGAGCTTGGTATCATCCACTGTCTACTTCAACGTCCTAATCAGGCAGTCTCGTCTCATGAGATTCTCAAGCAAGTTTGGGGATATGGCCCGGATGATGACATCGAAACAATTCGGGTTCACGTTAGAAACATTCGAGCCAAACTAGAACCCGATCGCTTCAATCCGTTTTATCTCAGAACAATTCATGGACGAGGATATCGCTTAGAGCTTCCAGACCGCTTTGGGTTACCCAAAAGAAACATTTTACCTGTCAATTTTTCATCCGTTAAGAAGCTTGAAACTGCAACGAAGTCTGTTGCTAACTTCTACTAAAGTGTGGTGGTTTGAGGACTGATGACACAGAGACTGCACAAAACCACTACGATCGCGTCCCTGATTTGTCACGACTCCTCGCTTACCTTAATTGATAAGCATCTACATTGTTTAACAATGCTCCTCATGTCGGTCACTCCCTGTCAGCGATCGAGACACGTTTGAAATAACATTGCAATCTTAGAGGCCGCAAGATGAAGACACTCCAGCAACCACAAGTCACACAGTTTTTGCGGGGTTCTTCCCCCCAGATTCGTCTTCTAATTGCAGATGCTCATACTGTTGGCAGGCAATTACTCGTCGATGCCTTGACTCAGGAAGATCTCAAAGTTGTTGGTCAAGCTAGAAACAGTGAAGAAACGCTTGAATTAGCAATGCGGCTATTGCCCGATGTGGTTGTTATAGATAGTTGTATGCCTGACGGTGAAGGAATCCTCGCCGTTCGCGAAATTCATCGACTCTATTCCTGGATTGAGATTCTCGTATTAACCTGCTCCGAGGAGACAGAATTTATCTGGCGATCGCTAGAAGCTGGAGCCTCAGAATATCTTCCCAAAAGTACGCCTTATGAGGAAATTGTTTCAACAGTTCGAGGGCTTCACTACGGCGTTATCCACAAAAAATCTAAGTGGCAGTATCCCGAAAAAACTTAAGTTTCTCATCAACTCCACCGCCGTAAAGTAAATTTTCAGACCTCCCTCGTAGCGTTAGTTATACGAAGGCCCTGTTTCAAAAATCTGTACCCTCAGACATAAGGTGCTTTGTCATGAATTCTATTCTGTCCAAAATTAAAAATCGTGTTCATAGTCAGGTACTGATCCTGACCAAAGCTGAGAAATATATTCATGTAGGAAATCGCTGGGTCTCAGAAACTCCCGGAGAGGCATTAGGTCACGGTCACAAGGCAGGGCAGGCACCTAAATCTTTCAAAGAAAAGTGCTTTCAAACTAGCATTGGAGTCGGACATTACCTACAACAGAGCAAACATTGGGTATTGAACACCTCCGAAAGGGCTTTGACGGAAGCTTACAGTGCTGCACAGATTCTCAAGCAAATCGAAAACGATCACTTTACCGGAGCTGAAGTTGCTGCGATCGCATACAGCGACAGTGTAGCAGCCTACTTTCATCTAGTATCCAAAAAATATCTGCTGATTATTCAAGTCAGGCTACTAGAATTTAGAGTGAGCCATGCGATCATCGATACTCCAAGTTCTAGCTATCCATCTAAGGGACTACAAACTAGCCCGACTTTAGACAAGCTGAAATTCATTGATGAAGTTCTCACTCACCATCAAACTCAACAAAATCAAACACAACAAAATCAAACACAAAATCAACAAGCCAATGTTGCTCGACCTGGAGATTTTGGCTTTGCAGACAAACAAACAGCCGATTGTTCTGAGCAAAAGCGCGACCCGTTAAGGAAGCAGATTAGGAATCCGTTTGAAGGTCAACTAGATGATTTGACCGACCATCAAACCAGCCATCCAATCGGCAGTCACTGGAAAGCGATCGAGCTTCTCCAACTTCCTTTTATAAAAGGGGGTCGCCTTGATGCTCCAACCAGAGCTACACCCCTGCCTCAAGCATTCCCATTGCAGCCTTGCTCCGGCGGAAATCTCGTGGCTAATGCAGGGATGGCTTCTATGCTAGTTGCCGGAGGGTTTGCAGCCGGAGGTGTATCTACTTGGGCAGCCCTATCAGTGCAAAACTCCTTGGCACCTGAATATAAACAGTCATCCTCAGAAGAACCGCACCCTAACCGAACGATGACTCTTGCTCCAAGTGCGATCGCCGCACCTGAAAGAATGCCTCTAGAGTCAAGTCGCTTAGGAGAAAAGCCAACGCAGCAAGTCAAGAAGCAGGTGACTCCTCAAGTGAGTGCTCAACTCCATAGCGCAAAGCAAGTTCATCGTAAATCAATACCCTAAGTACAGGACAAAAATTGTAGTACTTGCAGAAACTCACTCATTTTTTGCTCTAAGTTGAACACGGTATTGCGGAGACAATCTAAGCCATAGCGGAAGATACTTTTGGCTTTGCGTCTATGCTTTTTAAGGGTGAGTGGTTTGACGTGGTGCAACCACTCGCCAACTAGAATTGCCCAACACAAGGCTAATGAGAGTAGGGCTAACACACAAAAACAAACAAGTCAGCGAGGCAGAAAAGCAGCGGTAAAGACTTCCGAGAACCCCGCCGCGAAACCCTCCGGCAGAAGGAAGTCAGCTACAAAAGCAGAACCTCTCCCGACCAAACCTTCACGACAGGCAAAATGATTGAAGTGCTGTTCGGGTCATTGGATGACGCAGTGTTACCCAGAACGCGCCAGAGTGTAGCGTTGATGTTTTCTCATGGACTGCGGCGACGGGGCTATATCAAAGTGCAGGAAGACTCGGCTCACTATTGGCACAAGTCATGGAGTTGTCGTGTCAGAGACGATCGCTCAATCCACTCCCTGTTCTCTCTGACTTTGCGAATCCCAGAGGTAAGTCTAAACGTCTCGAATCACTGAACTCAGCGTTGTCAGTGATAAAGAGTGTGAGCAAGCCAGATCGAAAGGGGAAAAATCACAGCCGGAGAGCAGAGAGACGCATGAGGGCATCACTGCTGGGCAACTGACCCAATTCCCCTGCTTGACTGACAAAACTAGGAAGCTGGAATGCAAGAGAGGACAGTGAACTCACGCTTCAAGGAGTCGCGTTGTCGCTTGGAGGCAAAAGCAGGAGTCAGGTAAGCCCGATAGAAAGCGACTTGGAGGCAAAAGCAGGAGTCAGGTAAGCCCGATAGAAAGCGATAAACAGAGATCTCCCATTGTTGGGTGATAGCCAGTCGAATCTAGTCCCAACCGAGTTTGAGGTAACTTAGCTTTGTTCCAACTGACAGAGCATCGATGATTACCTATGAAGTCCTGAACATCTCTGGCGTGAGGGGATTAACGGATGCTCAGAAAGTGGCGCTCAGAACATTGGCGTGAGCTTAAGTTAGTGCTTTGCAGGCTTAACTTGTCTGGTCTATCGCTAACAAATGCCACAGACTGAAAGAGTCAGTTGCATCAACACCCCAGGAGCTTTTTCATCATGGCTATTCACTACACCAACGCTCAAATTCGCAGCATTCTTAACGGATTGGGGTTTAGAAGTCGCATTTTTAGTGACGATCGTACCAACCCCAGCTTTCCCTACACCGAGGACAACAGTCCCCTGACCGACCCTACAACTCAACATGCCATCCGCAAATTTCAGACGGAATACAAGCTGGGAGTAGATGGAACTGCGGGTTCAGAGACCAAGGCAAAACTAGAACAGGTGATACGAATCCTGCACAGCGAGTTGAGGGCCCTGGTTGATCCCAGGTTTCCCACGGATCAGCCCTTTTACGGACTGCAAATGATCGCGGCGATGTGAGCTTATCAACGTCAACTCGCTGAGGATGGCATTGCAACGCTACCCGTGCGCGAAAAGCTGTATGAAAGCTCTGGCGGGACGGTAGCAGTCGAGCTAGCTGAAAGTTTGGCAGTCTAAACAGGAGTCTAATATGAACATTACACTCGATACCATCACGCAAGCTGTGATTGAGCATGGCGATCGCGGTCAATCTCATCCGCGCCTGTATGAAATTTATACCAGTCTGGTTCAACATCTACATGATTTTGCGCGGGAGGTAAATCTCACTGAACCAGAATTGCAGCAGGGACGCAATTTTATTAATCAGGCAAGTCACCACACGCAAGAGATTCCAACGGGAGAAATTCATATGTTGACGGATCTACTAGGGCTTTCAGAGTTAGTAGAGTTGTTGCATGATGCCCTCGTGGCACAGAAAGCAATCTAGAAGGCCCGTTGTATGTACCAAATGCACCAGAACGACAGACAGGCGATCGTTTAGGCATTGATCCAGAAGGTAGCATACTTCTTCTGTCAGGTCGGGTGTTGGACTTGAACGGTGAGCCGATCGCGAATGCGCTACTTGATGTTTGGCAGCCCAATTCTAAAGGGCTGTATGACATTCAAGATTTATCTCAACCCCAGGGAAACTTTCGAGGGCGTTTCACCACAGATGCTAGTGGTAAGTATGGGTTTGAGACTGTAGTGCCGATGGGTTACAACGTGCCAGCTAGTGGCCCCTCTGGAGAATTGCTGAGGTCACTGGGGCGGCATACTTGGCGGGCGGCTCACATCCATTTCAAAGTTAGTGCCCTGAATTATACTTCGTTGACCACACAGGCTTTTATTGCGGGTGATCCCCATCTTGATTCTGATACTACTTTTGCGGTGCGATCGGCAATTGTTCAACTTCAAAAGCACGAAGCACTGGACGAAAAGGCCCATCCAAGTAGTCCGTTCTACACGACCGAGTTTGACTTTGTGTTGAAACCCGCTACTCTGGCGGAAAGCCACAAAGCAACAGCCGAACATTATGCCTACGCAATTGATGCCCAATAATCCACTAGTTGGAACGTGGAAGTTAGTTTCTGCAACTGCTATTCACGCTGATGGAACGATAACTCCAGCCGTGTATGGATTGAATCCAACTGGCTACATTACCTACACAGCGGATGGTCGCATGATGGTGATGTTTTCCAGAAGCGATCGCTTACCCTTGAGCCGAGAGATACGATCGCCCTTGAGCCGAGAGATTCAATCTATACCCGTTGAGGAACTTGCTCAAGCCTTCACAACATTCAATGCTTATGCGGGAACTTACACACTGAACGGCAACACAGTCATTCACCAGGTTGAAATTGCATCGATTCCCAATCGAGTTGGGACAACGTTGATTCGCACCTTCATCTTGACTGAGAACCAAGTAGCGCTGAGAACGCCACCCGTTATGAGTGATAGCATTGAGCAGTGCTTCGAGTTGGTCTGGGAGCGCGCTTAAACAACAGAAGTGCGATCGTGATTCGTTGCTAAAGTGAGATTGTGCCGTTCTTGATTGTGCTAGAAACACCCTTGATCGCAACTAGCCAAACATTTCTATCTCAGGAGAACACCTTATGAAAGCGATCGCATCAAAAATAGCAGTGATCATCGCATTAACCGCTGGTGTAATTGGTATGTCAGCCGCACTTAAAACATTGCTAATCGGTACGGAAGCCAGAGCATCCTCTCCAGATGCAATCAAACAACATCAGCAGGAAGTGACGAATCGATGTCTGCAAGTGAGCGGATTGCGAAACCCTCAGCCCGGCAGTATTGTCACCTTTGGGGATGATGTCGGCTACGATGCGCTGATGGTGCGAGGCAACTATCCTCAACCCCACATGAACAATCAAATGGGGCAATCCCTCTGCTTGTTCAACCGTCGAACCCGGCAAGCCTGTAGCAGTGACGCTGGTCAGCCTAATCGCTATACAAGCCATCGCTCTGGATTCCAGTTTGACTATCCTGCTGGCTTTGTGGTGGAGTCTAAATCATCTTCAGGGAAAGGAGACGATCGTTCCCTTGAATGGGTTAATCTGTGGACTCAGCATGATTATGACGGAATTAAATCGAACGTCACGCCTACCGAATTGCCGCCCAATGTTAGCGTCGCCTTGCAGAAAAATCCACAACGGTTGGGGTTGTTAGATTGGGTGTGGCGAAGGCGAAGCAGCCAATTTGTGTCGCCTGCTCGCTTTACGTCCTTAACAGTAGCAGGACAGACTGCGATCGCGTTCCAGTCAACTGGACTCTACGACTATGAGAATGTGGTACTGGCAATGCCCACTAGTTCAGATGTTATGGTGATCAGATTGGCCAAAGACGGTTTGCCTGAGCGCAATGCTACCTATCGCCCTGTCTTTCAGCAAGTTATCTCCAGCCTTCAGTTTTCAGCCAGATGACTCTTACGGCTCACTCAGATCTTGCACCAGTCTCAACGAGTGCCCGACCACCCGCCCTGAAATCAATTTCGGGCTAACAGCTAAAGTCCGCTGAAGCTTACTGGGCAAGCGTTTTAACCTATTTCAATGGGTTTGGGCTATTGGCCGCGATTTCTGTTCTCCCAAATTACTTAGGGCAATGATGGGAAGTTTTGTTCCAATTTCAGCCCTGCTATTTTGTTTCGCACTTGCAATGACTCAGGCAAAGTTGACTTGTCATCACTGCGATCGTACCAGCTATGTTTGGATTGGGATGAGTCTATTAGGATTGATTACAGCAATTCTCAGTGCGATCGCCGTAGGGCTTCTATCGATTACTCTGTTTCGATTGGATGTGCTGCAAAATGGACAACATGGCGCGATCGCTTCTATGGGAATGGTGGTAATTTTTACTGTGGTTATGACGCTATCGCAATGGATTATCCTGCGGCAAAGCGTTACGGCACCAGTCCTGCAAGCCTCTCTCAACGTAGTTCTCGGAACGGCGATATGGCTATTGTTTGTATCGAGAATCTTAGAGTATGAAGACACAGTGCTGGGATTGCCCTTATTCGCTGTCCTTTCAATTGGTTTGGGCGCGGCGCTAGGAGGCGTAATCCACAAAGTTTTGAACCTTATAGATTAGGACGGCTGACAACTGGACTCAAGGACTCAGAAACTACCATGACTGTCAATGCTACTGCTACCCTTCTGTCTGGTCATGCTCCGATTCCTGCCAAAATCAGGCAGATCGTTTTCGTAATTCTACTAGTTACCTGCGCCACAGGCATTGCCAATGTCTTTGGTCGGTTTGATCAACTGTGCCATCTGGCAGCGACCTACTATCACCGATACCTAGCCCAAGCGGGATTATCGGATAGCTTCTATGTTTGGTATTTTCTATCGTCAGAAACCCTACTAGCGCTAACGTTTGCTATTACTGGCAGCATTATTGCTCTCCACCCATCGACCACATGGATCACACTCTTTGCGGCGATCGCGCTGATGCTATTTGGAGTCACGGTGCCACCTCCGATGCACGCTCTAGTTACGTTGCAGGGTTCTATCCATCCAATCTTGTGCTTTGTCCATGCGATCGGCTTTGCGCTATTTGTAATTTTTCTCTACATCTTTCCTGATGGTCGATTTGTCCCTCGCTGGACGGGACTTCTTGCGGTCGTGCTGATTGCTTGGTCAGTCATGTGGCCCTTTTATCCACCACTCAATCCTTATCGATGGACTCATACACTTCCTTTTCTAGTACTCAACTTCTGGTTTGCCACTGGCATTGGGATTCAAATTTACCGCTACACACACATCTCTAGCCCAGTACAACAACAGCAAACTAAATGGGTGGTGTTTGGCTTAACTGCGGCAGTTTTGGGAGATTTTGTGACTCATATTGCCTGGTACATCTTTCCCTCGTTGGAGAAGGGGCCAGATTGGATGCTACAAATAGGCCATCAACCATTTTTTATTGCTTCACAGCTACTTGCCCCCTTAGCGATCGCAGTCTCGATCCTTCGCTATGGGCTGTGGGAAATTGACTTTATTATCAATCGCGCCGTTGTTTACGGGCTGTTAACCACTGTTCTAGCGGCGGTTTGGACTGCGATCGCAAAGCTACTAGAGTTGGCATCCGCAGAAGTGATTGGTGAGAGTGCGATTCCACTCGTGGCGGGTTTGGCGGTACTGGGAGTTGGTTTAATTTTTGGGTCAGTTCGCCAAAGGCTGGAAACCTGGGTAAATCGTCATTTCTACCCGCATAAACTAGATCTAAGCCGCGATTTTGTTGAGTTTTTGCCAGAAGCTCGTGCCACGATCGACCTTTCGGATCTATTGCAGATTCTCATTCATCGCACGCTCGAAATTCTGCATATTTTGCATGGTGCGATCTTTATCAAAGATGCCAATGATCAGCTTCAACTGGCAGAAGTTCAGCACCTATCACCTGAAGCCGTGCAGTCGATTGAATGGAGCGATCGCTCACTCGATCAGATGCACAAAGGCGAAGTGATCAGACAGCCTGAGAGTAGTGCTTTTTCGCTACTTGTACCATTGATGCTGCAACGAGGTGAGCGATCGGAGCTAATTGGAGTGCTGGCGTTAGGGCCTCGGCAAGATGGACGACAATATTCAATGGATGAGTTGTGGACATTTAAAAAGTTGGCAAATCGGGCTGGTACAGCTATCTACATTGCCCAACTCAACAGGTCAAACACCTTAAAACTTAAGCAGCAAATGATAGCACTAGAAAATCGGGTAGAATTATTAGAATCTCGATTCAATCAGTCAATAAAACCACCTTCTGAGTACAATCCAAAGCCCTAGAGTAGTACATCAATTTCTAATTCTGATGTGAATTCGATGAAATCCTTCACTACGGTTACAAATCCGGGCAGCCCCCTAAATCCCCCAAATTTGAGGGACTTTGAACGAGAAATCGGCTCTGGAAGTCCCCCAGAACTGGGGGGTTGGGGGGCAGAAGCGCTCAGTAACGAAGCGCCCCCCCCATCGAATTCACGTTAATTTTGGGTTGTGCAAGTTTTAACCCAGCGAAGAAGACTATACAGATCTGAGGCAAGTTACGGGTATCAAGACAGCTTTTATTCCAGAGGTACTCAATGAAAAGTAGATCTAGAATCTTGTCTGGTTTTATCTTCTTGTTTGTCCTAGCTGGCATAGTGCTAGTGGGCATGACAGGCGCATATAGCAATGACGATTTTTCGCGCAATCTTGGTAACCCGCGTTTGATTCAACGAGGCCGATATCTAGTAGTAGCAGCAGGTAATTGTGCTGGATGTCATAGTCGCAACAGATCACCTGACGATCCGACGTGGCTTGCGGGCTACTTACCAGAAACCCCAGGATTGCCCTTTCAAGTGGGGCAGTTTCAAATCTATCCGTCCAACATTACTCCCGACGATGAAACGGGCATTGGTAGTTGGACTCCTCAGCAAGTTTTTAACTCTCTAAGTCACGGGAAAGATAATGAAGGCAATACGATTTGCCCACCCATGCCCTGGGTCTACTTTCGGAATCAGCGCGATCGTGACAATTGGGCGATCGTCGCTTATTTGAAGAATGGTATTAAGCCTGTTAAGAATCAAGTTCCTGCAAACACCGCTCCTGATGGAACTCGTCCAGACTGTTCACCGCTATTTCAAGAGGCCCAGTCGCTGCCTGCTTATCCTGGCACAAATGAAATTAAAGTTCGGAGCGATCGACGTTAGTGAAACGCCCTTTCTGTCGGTCTTCTAGAGTCACTGTGTTTATAACTTTTTCTATTCCAGAGGTGCTCAATGAAAAGCAGACATCGCATCCTGTCCGGAGTTCTCTCTTTGGTAGTGCTAGTCAGTGTGATATGTTTGGGCATGACTAGTGCTTATGGTCGAGACAATCTTTCTAATCTGGCAAACCCAAGCCTAGTTCGGCGGGGTCGCTATCTGGTGACTGGCGTGACTCATTGCGCTGACTGCCACAGTGCGGGTAAAACTCCCAACGATCCGTCGTGGCTGAGTGGATACCGATTGGGCAGTCCAGAGGGTGCGTTTACGATCGGCCCTAACACCACGGTTTATGCTTCCAATCTCACCCCTGACCAAGAAACGGGAATTGGTAGTTGGACTCCTCAGCAAGTCTTTGCGTCGCTGCGTCACGGGCAGGATAATGAAGGCAAAACACTCTGTCCACCGATGCCCTGGGACTATCTTCGCAACTTGACCGATCGGGATACCTGGGCTATCGTGGCTTATCTGCGGAATGGCATCAAACCCGTTAATAACTCAGTACCCGAAAATATTGGGCCGGGTGGAATGCCCCCAGACTGTGCCCCGTTGTATGAGGGATTAAAGCCGTTGCCTGCGTATCCTGGTGCAAATGAGAGGTAATGAGAGATGACTCAGCATTGTTGTCAGAGACAATCCGGTTTGAGGCGCTATGGGTTTCGGTTAGGGTTACGGCTTGCGATCGGGGGGATTGTCTTTGGCTGGCTGGGTGTTGGCAGTGTGGGACTGGCGCAAGTGGTGGGTGATGATACATTGCCTAATGGGGAGCGATCTGTGGTAACAGATATCTCTTCGAGATCGCAAGTCTCCGGCAATCCAAATTTTCAAATTAATGGGGGGGCAGTTCGGGGCAATACATTGTTGCATAGCTTCGATCGCTTCTCTGTACCGACGGGTGGTAGTGCGAATTTTAACAATGCAGCAAATATTACTTATATCCTGAGTCGAGTTACGGGATCAAGTCTTTCTAACATTGATGGATTGATTCGGGCGAATGGTGCTGCCAATGTATTTTTAATGAATCCTAATGGCATTGTTTTCGGTACAAATGCCCAGCTAAACATTGGTGGATCGTTTGTCGGAACTACAGCGAATGCGATCGACTTGGTAAATGGCGATCGCTTCTTTGCAAATCCTGATCAACCCTTGCCCAACCAATTATTGAATGTTAACCCGAATGCGTTTTTGTTTAACCAATTGGCGACGCAGGCGATCGTCAATCGCTCCACGGCGAACAACATTGGGTTGAGAGTGCCAGCAGAGCGAAGTCTCTTGCTGGTCGGCGGTGATGTGCGGTTTGAGAGTGGTCGAATTGTGTCTCCCGGCAGCCGCGTGGAGTTAGCAGGTGTTTCTGGACAGGGAACGATCGCCCTTACGGGAACCGGAAATGATCTGGGGTTGAGTGTCCCAGATGGGGTAGTGCGATCGGATGTTTCCCTTGATCGAAGTACAGTTGATGTCCGTAGTCGGGATGGTGGAAGTATTGCAGTTACTGCCCGTAACCTCCTGGTAGAAAGCGGTGCGCTGCGGGCTGGCATTAATCAAGGGCTGGGATTTGTGGGCGCTCAAGCGGGGGGTTTAGAGTTGAATGCAACGGATGCTATCACTGTGGGGGGGCAGAGCCGAATTTCTAATGATGTGGGAGCGGGCGCGATCGGGAATGCAGGCAATCTCAACATCACCACTAAATCTCTCTCTGTGTTCGGTCCTGCTATCCTGATTGTCTCTACTTTTGGGCAGGGCAATGCAGGCAATCTCATCATTAATGCCTATGACAGCCTCTCCCTGGATGGTAGCACTGGAAGGACTCCTAGTGGCATATTGAATCGGGTAGGTAACGGAGGGATCGGACAGGGTGGAGAGATTCGCATCACCACGGGTTCCTTGTCCCTAATCAATGGCGCTCAACTAGCTGCTAACACTTTTGGGCAGGGCAATGCAGGCAATGTGATCATCAACGTCCGTGACACCCTCCTCATAGATGGTACGAGTGGAAGATTAGGCAGTGGTGTCTTTAATACGGTGGAGGCAGGAGCGATCGGACAGGGTGGGAATATTCACATCACCGCAAACTCCCTCTCTGTAACCAATCGCTCTCAAGTGGGTGCTGGCACTTCAGGGCAGGGCAACGCAGGGAATGTCATTATCGATGTCCATGAAAATATCTTCCAAGATAGAGGTGATATTCTCAGCCTCGTGAGGCAAGGGGCGATCGGACAGGGTGGAGAGATTCGCATCAGCGCAGGTTCCCTTTCCCTGGCCAGTAGCTCTCAGTTGCTTGCCAATACTCGTGGTCAAGGCAATGCTGGGAATGTGACCATTGATCTTCGCGACACCTTTCTCGTAGATGGCAGCAACGTAGATGGGCAACTTGCAACAGGTGTTTTAAGCCGTGTAGACCCAGGAGCAATCGGACGGGGTGGAGAGATTCGGATTACCGCAGGCTCCCTTTTCTTAAACAATGGCGCTCAACTGATTGCTAGCACCAGAGGTCAGGGTAATGCAGGCAACGTGTTCATTAATGTCCGCGACACCTTCTCTCTGGATAGCAAAAATTATGAGCAATTTGGAGGGACTGCTGTTTTCAGTTCAGTGGAACTAGGGGGGATCGGACAGGGTGGGGAGATTCGTATCACCACAGGCTCTCTCTCCCTAACCACTGGCGCTCAACTGATTGCCAACACCACTGGACGGGGCGATGCAGGCAATGTGATGATTAACGCTCGTGACACGATCTTTTTGGATGGCGCATCTGAAGATGGGCTGTTCCGCAGCGGTGTTTTAAGCAATGTGAGCCAAGGGGCGATCGGGCAGGGTGGAACCATTCGCATCAACACTGGAGAGTTGCTTGTTCAGAATGGCGCTCGAATCACAGTGAACAGCCAAGGAACGGGAATTGCAGGCAACCTGGAAGCTAGTGCCCAAAAGATTCGCGTCCTTAACCGAGGTCAATTGACCGCAGAAACCAACAGTACTCAGGGCGGCAATATCCGTCTCAATGTGGGCGAGTTACTCCTACTTCGCAACAATAGTTTGATTTCTACTACCGCAGGTACAGCGCAAGCAGGGGGTGACGGCGGCAATATTCGGATTAATGCACCGTTTATTGTTTCGGTGTTGGGTGAAGATAATGACATTCGAGCCAATGCGTTTCTGGGGCGCGGTGGCAACATCAATATTTCTACCCAAGGCATTTTTGGCATCCAGTTTGCCCCACAGTCTACGCCCAGAAGTGACATCACCGCTAGTTCGCAATTTGGCGTAAATGGGATTGTCGAGATCACTACATTGGATACTGATCCCAGTCGAGGGACAATAGAATTGCCTAGCGGCTTAGTAGACTCCTCACGATCGATTGTGCAGGGCTGTCCTGCCGATCGGGGCAATTCCTTCGTCGTCACCGGGCAGGGTGGGTTGCCTCCAACACCCGATCAATCCACCGAAGATGAGGCAGGCTGGCGCGATCGACGAGGGTTTGCAGAACAAACAACAGGACAACAAAGCAGTGCCCAACCTCACCCTGTAGTCCCTAGTCCGATTGTTGAAGCAACTGGTTGGGTCAGACTTGCCGATGGCTCCGTGACTCTGATCGCTGCTGTGCCTGATAGTCTCCGCCAACCTCATAGCCCCGCCCACTGCAATGGTTCATAGCCCATGTCTCACCCTATCTACTTCGTGAAGTCCGGTTTACTGCGCCAGTTGTCTAAACAACGATGGCTCCGAATCGTGGGCTGGTTTATTGCAGCATGGCTAACCATCCTCCTCGGATTCTCTGCACCCTCAACATCAACGACTGTGCCCGATCCGCTCCAACCTGGAGAACGCCTCTATCAGGCAGAACAATTTACAGATGCGATCGCCCTTTGGCAGCCCGTAGCCGCTAACTTTGCCCGTCAAAGCGATCCTCTCAATCAGGCACGAACACTGAATGCCATCGCAACAGCCTTTGAGCAACTGGGTGACTGGAAAGCAGCAAATCAGGCAATCTCAGAAAGTTTAAGCCTGTTAGCGAAACTATCCACATCAGATCATAGATCCCGTCCCAACCCTGTGTTTCTAATCGCACAAGCGCTGAATATTCAAGGCAACCTGCAACTACGCCAGGGGAAAGCGATCGAAGCATTGTCAAGCTGGGAACGTGCCGAAGCGACCTATGGGCAAATAGGCGATGCTGTAGGTCAAATTGGTAGCCAAATCAATCAGACTCGCGCCCTACAAGCTCTAGGATTCTATCGTCGTGCGGCTACGCTATTAGAACAAATTGCCCAGAAACTGCAAAGCCAACCTGACAATGCTCTCAAAGTAGCAGGATTGCAAAACTTGGGCAATGTTTTGCAGCGAGTGGGAGATCGCACCCGTGCCCGACAGGTCTTGCAGCAAAGTTTGGCGATCGCAGAACGTCTGCGTAACACCGGGCAAATCTCCCCAACAGAAGCCAACACCAGCATCAGCAGCATTCTTCTGAGTTTGGGAAATCTGGCACGATCGACCTTACCCTCCACAGCACAGCCAGAGCCAACCACCCCATTTTCTGAAGCATTGACTTTATATCGTCAAGCGGCAGACATTTCCTCCTCACCGACTCTAAAGCTGAAAGCTCAAGCCGAGCAACTGAGTTTATTTGTTGAGTCGGCACAACCAACTCCCGCACTAGATTTGTGGGCGCAAATTCAACCCCAACTCACCAAACTGCCCGCTAGTCGCACCGCAATATATACCCGCATTCACCTGGCGCAGACGCTAACTCAATGGAACAATGTAACTGTAAAATCCGACACAGCGCAACTGTTGGCAACGGCAATTTTGCAAGCTCGTGATCTGAGCGATCGCCGTGCCGAATCCTATGCTCTGGGAACGCTTGGCCATTTGTATGAACAATCCCAACAATGGGAACATGCCCGATCGCTCACTCAGCAAGCATTGACTCAAGCAACTTACGCCCCTGATATTGCCTACCAATGGCAGTGGCAACTAGGGCGAATTGATTGTCAGGGCACTCAGTTCTGTGCGGCTACGGGCAACCTGCAATCAGCCATCACTGCTTATAGCGAAGCCGTCAATTTGTTGCGATCGCTCCGCACCGATCTAGTAGCAATTAATCCAGATGTCCAGTTTTCGTTTCAGCAGCAAGTAGAACCTGTGTATCGGCAGTTTGTCGAACTATTGTTGCAAGCGACTCCTAGCGCACCTAGTCAGCAAAACCTCAAACAGGCGCGAGACGTGATTGAATCGCTGCAATTGGCAGAGCTTGACAACTTCTTTCGATCGGCGTGTCTGACTGTTCGCCCCGTCCAGATTGACCAGATTAATCCCCAATCGGCGGTCATCTATCCAATTATTCTGCCCAACCGTTTAGCCGTGATTTTGGCACTGCCCAACCAACCCCTGCTTGACTGACAAAACTAGGAAGCCGGAATGCAAGAGAGGACAGTAAATT